>DATESZ010000131.1:0-13251 GCA_035283845.1 Syntrophales bacterium
GTTTTTCAACGAGATACTGTCCCTGCTGGACGGCCTGGGATTCGATCCCTATCTCGGCTATCTGCATACTGTCGAATACGGGCGGGCATCGCTTGCCTCCGATCTGGTGGAAGAATTCCGGGCGACGGTGGATCGTTTTACCCTCTATCTCATCAACGACCGAATATTTAACCAGGCGGACTTTTTCAAGAATCCCAAAGGAGAGGGGATGTATCTCACAAGGGAAGCGCAAAAGGTATATTTTGCCCAGTATGAAAGGTATCTGAACCGCGAGTTTGTCCATCCAGATACGAATGAAAAGACATCCCTGCGGAAGTGTTTCCGTCTTCAGGCGGAGAGGCTTGCCGCTTTCATCCGCGGCGGCTGTGAATACAGGACCTTCAACCTTGAGGTCTGAAAATGTTCTACGTGGTATCCTATGACATTCCTGATGACAACCGCAGGAACGCGGTCTCGAAAACATTGCTGGATTTCGGCTCCAGGGTGCAGTACAGCGTCTTTGAATGCATTATGGATGATGACTCGCATCAGGAGCTGATGAATAGATTGGTTAAGATCGTAGTCGAGGAAGAAGACAAAATACGGGTTTACGCCCTGTGCGCAAAGTGCGAAGGGCGCATCGCCGTTCTGGGGCGCGGCGAAGTCACGAAAGACAAAGAGGTGTATATTCTTTAAATGGTAATATCAGATAAAGAATCGGGCGCGTAAACGGCTTACTTGAATGAATGATTGCATTTTTACTGAAAAAGGCATAGAAAATGAACCATCGGCAAAAATTGATCTTTATCAAACAGAAAGCTGAAGAGCATGAACCGGGCAGCAATGAGAAAATTTATTGGTCTTTCCATGCTGTAAATAAGCTGCGAAAAGAAGGATTGCGAAAAGGATATATTGAGGCGGCATTGAAGGATGCAATCCTAATAGAGGATTATCCCGATCATGGAAGACCATTGCCCGATTGTCTGCTGCTGGGATTTATTGACGACAACCCTATCCATATCGTTGCTGCAATTGATATCGACATGGATCGGATCTTTGTCGTTACTGTGTATCGACCGGACATCATGAGGTGGGAAAATGACTGGAAAAGGAAAAAAAAATAACATCAGGAGATGCCCTTTATGCGAGGGAACCATGGAAGAGGGAATCGCGACATTGCCGTTCCTGATTGCTGAAAAAGTTATCGTGGTAAAAAACGTGCCTGCCGAGATTTGTTCCAACTGCGGCGAGCCTTACATGAAAAGCCAAGTAGTGAGCGCAATTGAGGAACTCCTTGACCGTCTTGATGATCTGCAATCAGAGGTTTCCATCGTTTACTACAAAGCGGCCTGAGGATTTTTCAAGCAGTCAATCTATAATCTTGCTGTTGTTAAAGAATATTGGGCGAAACATATATTACTCAATTATTTCGTAGTGTTAACGGAGCTTCTCTTTAAGGCAAAAATTGGGACAGGTTACAGGAATGAACGTAATCTATTGATCTAATTACGAATATGCTCTTTGACAACTGAATGATTTGTCTTCGGAACGGTTAATAAATTGTGGACAACTTGAGGTTACAGAAAAACAAGTCGCAAGTATATAATTTCATGTATGAATATTTTGGCAGGCTGAGAGATAAACCCTTGATGAATAAAGGATTGCGACGCTTTGGTGTAGATGAGATATGAATCGCTTTTGTTGTCTGAGAGATAAACCCTTGATTAATAAAGGATTGCGACTATATTTGATGTTACCGAAATGGAGTTGCTGTTTTGCCTGAGAGATAAACCCTTGATGAATAAAGGATTGCGACAATCTCCACGAAGGTACTGTTGAATAAAATCCTCTGCTGTGCTGAGAGATAAACCCTTGATGAATAAAGGATTGCGACATACAAGCCCCCTGTTCTTGTAGCCACTCTATTGTTATCCTGAGAGATAAACCCTTGATGAATAAAGGATTGCGACCTTCGATGATAATCCCCTGGGCGGATACAGAAGCTGAGAGATAAACCCTTGATGAATAAAGGATTGCGACTTACTGCTGTGAATCATAAACGCTCGATCATCAGGACTGAGAGATAAACCCTTGATGAATAAAGGATTGCGACTCGGTGATGGCCAATACTATTTGTTCGGGTTCCATTGAGCTGAGAGATAAACCCTTGATGAATAAAGGATTGCGACTATCAATTTATTTTGTGGGGATTTTGATGCAGTCAGGCTGAGAGATAAACCCTTGATGAATAAAGGATTGCGACTATATCGTTGCGACTCGCACAAATAATTGGGTTTTAGGGGACTTCCCATAGTAGTTAATACGGAAAGTGGCCCCGAATTTCTCTTGTGCAATCATGATGGAAGTCACGATACTTGTATTAAAAAGGCTTACATTTTCACTTTAACGTACTTATATACTGTGGTAAGATACAGTCACCACAGGAGGTGTAATGAATATGGAAGAATCTACTATGACCACGAAGGGGCAGATTGTTATTCCAGCAAAACTCCGGAAGCGATATGGCCTCACACCGGGCACAAAAGTGTATTTCATTGAACGCGATAAGGAAATTATGCTCCAACCGGTGACTAAAGAGTACCTTAAGAGCGTGCACGGTATGCTCATAAGCGAAACCCCGGTGATAAAAGAGCTGCTTCGAGGAAAGGGCAAAAGACAAGGCGCACGAGGAGTCCAAGCTTGAAAAACGCAGTGCTCGATAGTTATGCAATTTTGTCTTTTCTTTTTAAAGAGCAAGGACATAAAAAAGTATTGGCCTTGTTCGAAATGGCTATTGATGCTGATAAAAAACTCCTGATTTCTGCGCCGAACTTGCAAAACAGGAAAAAGCAGAAATCTATACGGGAGACCCAGAGTTCCGAGCTGTTGAAGAGGACTTGCAGATTGTATGGTTATAGGGTTTTAGGGGGACAATTCCCACATTATAGTTAATACAGGAGGCGTCCATCGAATTTCGAAATAATAAGGGTTAATAAGTGATTCAGGTTGCAAGCCTGAACCAGCAAGGGGCCGCAATTTACGTCACTCCTGTCTCACAACGCTGCTATGGCCATTATTCCTATTAAATTTAATTATCTTGACATAAACATCGTTTTCATATACCCAGCAACTCTCAAAAAATACCCTAATCGAGGAGGGAGGCGTGGACTATCCACCTATTATAAAACCGAATTTGGAAGACATGAAAGTGAGGCCTAACCTTGTCGATTCCTCAGGGGAAAAGGGCAGCGCCATCTGGGACGACGTCCAGAAGGAGCTTGACTGGCTGCCCGGCGGCTGTCTCAACATGGCCTACGAATGCATCGACCGCCACGCCAATGGCGCCGGGAAAGACAGGCAGGCCCTTCTGTGGGAAGGCAAGAAAGGTGAACAGGAAACCTACACCTTCAGCCGGCTCAAGGAGGAGACCGATAAGTTTGCCAATGTGCTCAATGGTCTGGGTATCAAGAAGGGTGACCGTGTCTTCATGTTCATGGAACGGGTGCCGGAGCTGTACATAGCGATATTTGGAACGCTCAAGATCGGCGCTGTGGCCGGCCCTCTCTTCTCCGCTTTCGGCCCCGATCCGGTCAAAGACCGCCTGTTTGACAGCGGCGCCAAGATACTTGTGACGCAGCCGGCCCTGCGCCGCCGCATCGCAGACATTCTTCCCGACCTGCCCGCCCTCGAGCACATCATCATCGTTAACAAAAACCAGGGAGACCATGAACCGCCCGTCAAGGGCGATCTGAGATACGATGACCTGATGTCGCGATCCTCGTCAGACTTTGCAATTGCCCTGACGAGCATGTATGACCACTCGGTCATGCACTATACATCCGGAACCACGGGTAAGCCCAAGGGCGCCGTCCACTGCCATCTCGCCGTGCTCCAGCAATACGCAACGGGCAAGTGGGTACTCGACTTTCATAAAGACGACATCTACTGGTGCACGGCCGATCCAGGCTGGGTAACGGGAACGTCCTACGGCATGTTTGCCCCCTGGAGCAACGGCATCACTCAACTGATCTACGAGGGGGGCTTCAAAGCAAATGCCTGGTACGAGCTGATCCAGCGGTATAAGGTCACGGTCTGGTACAGCGCCCCCACGGCCATCCGCATGCTCATGAAGGCCGGGGAAGAAATCCCTGCGCGCCATGACCTCTCCAGCCTGCGTCACGTAAACAGCGTGGGTGAGCCTTTGAACCCGGAGGCGATTGTCTGGGGGATGCAAGTCTTTAAGCAGGCAATTCACGACAACTGGTGGCAGACGGAGACGGGCGCCATACTTATCGGCAACACCGCCGCCAGGGACGTCCGTCCCGGCTCGATGGGAAAACCGATCCCCGGAATTGAAGCGGCGATCTTAGACGACAGCTATAACAGGCAAGCCGCCGGGGATGAGGGCAACCTGGCAATCAGGCCCGGCTGGCCTTCCATGTTTCGCACCTACTGGAACAACAGCGAGATGTACAACTCGCGATTCCGCAAGGGCTGGTACATCACCGGCGACCGCGCACGCATGGACAAAGACGGTTACTTCTGGTTCGTCGGGCGCACGGACGACGTGATCAACTCCGCCGGACACTTAGTCGGACCATTCGAGGTAGAGAGCGTCCTGATTGAGCATCCCGCCGTGGTAGAGGCTGGGGTCATCGGCAAGCCGGACCCCATAGCCATGGAGGTGGTCAAGGCCTTTGTCGCCCTCCGGGAAGGCTATGAGCCCACCGAGGAGTTGCGCCGGGACATCATGAACTTTGCGCGGAAGAAGCTGGCCGCTGCGGTGGCGCCAAGGGAGATCGATTTTCTGCCATCCCTTCCCAAAACGCGCAGCGGCAAGATCATGCGCCGCCTGCTCAAGGCGCGTGAGCTTGGCATGCCCGAGGGGGATACGAGTACGTTGGAAGAGGATTAACGCTGTTGCCGCCCCCCGGAGACCTGGGCGGCCTGCTGCCCGATGAGAGAAAATGGAACTCCTTCTCAAACTGAGTGGGTAAATAATATTTCCTCCCCCTGCGACGGGGGAGGGCAAGGGTGGGGGTGGACAACATGCTTTTTTCACCCTCCCCTTAATCCCCTCCCGTCAAGGGAGGGGAGAGTAATGATTTGAAAATTAACAAGATTTTTACAATTGAGTTACTTGACATTGTAAAAAACTGAAATACCCCCTGTGTCAAGTGTGTATAAAGGTCAGCGTCAAGAGAGGGAAAGAAAAGCAGGATATCCCGTCAGGTGAAGGGAACGTTACCCGCTTGAAATGAGAAAGAGTCAAAAAAGGAGCAAACGATGACGGAGGAGACAGTCAATCCCGACCGCGTCTACTTCAACTACGAAGGCAGGTTTCCACCGGCTGTGCTTAAGCCGGATGCACCTGCCGCAATTCCTGCGGAGTCCGCAAGAAGCCATCCCAAGCGGATTACCGATACCACCTTGCGTGACGGAACGCAGGACCCCCTCGTTGCCCTCTTCCCACATGAAGCCAAGCTTCGTTATTTCGACCTTCTCCACCGGCTGGACAACGGGACGGGCAGCATTGAAAACATCGAGGTTTTCATCTACCAGAAGCGGGACCGCTGGGTGCTGGAAAAGATGCTGGAAAGAGGATACGATTTCCCGCAGGTAACGACGTGGACGCGGGCAACCCCCAAGGATGTCAAACTCATGGTAGAGCTTTCCCGCGGCCGCGTCAAGACGACGGGGATGCTGGCCTCAGCCTCGGATCACCATATCTTCGACAAGCTCCAGTTCCGCTCCAAGGAAAGCGCCGTTTCGAAGTACCTGGAAACGATCTTGACCGCCCTGGAGAACGGCGTCCGTCCCCGGGTCCACTTGGAGGACGCCACCAAAGCGGATATCTACGGCTGGGTCATCCCGTTCATGAAGCGGGTGATGAAGGAGACGGAGGGACTGGCCTATTTCCGTATTTGCGATACCATGGGCTGGGGCGTCCCGGACCCCCATGCCGGACTTCCGTCGGGTATTCCCCGGCTCGTTTCCGTCCTCTTCAAAGAGACGGGCGCCGAACTGGAGTTCCACGGCCACAACGATTTCGGCTTAGCCACGGCCAACTCTACAGCCGCGTGGATCTATGGGTGCAACCGGGTCAACACCTCCTTTGCCGGACTGGGCGAACGGACGGGCAACACGCCCTTGGAACAGATGGTTGCCGCCCTGATCCGCTTTTACGGCGATCCCGGACTCAATCTCCCGGTTCTCGCCGAGATAGAGGAACTGATGGAACATCAGGTATACCCCGTCTCGTCGAAGGCGCCGATCATCGGAAGGAGGATCTTCACCACCCAGGCCGGCCTGCACCAGACCGGCGTCCAGAAGCAGCAAGAGGCGCCGGGAGGTCTCATTTACCTTCCCTATGCCGCCTCCCTGGTCGGGCGTGAGGACGCCGAATTGCACCTCGTCGGAAGTCTCTCCGGTATGGATGGTCTGGTTGCCGTCCTGAACAAGGAGATGGAGGCCGCCGGGGAGAATAAACGCTATACTCTGTACAGTAAAACCATCAAGGAAGTCTATGACAGGGTACACGCCGCCTTTGACGGAAAGTGGGATGAAGAGGCGGGGAAATACGTTGATCACCACGTCTCCTTCTTTGAACCGTCGCATCTCCTGGAAATGGTCCGGGAACTGGAAAAGGAGTCTGAAAATGGAAACAATCTTTGAACGACTGAAACGTGTAATCGCAGGCGTTATTGCAGTAAATGAGAAAGAGATCGTCGCCGAAGCGCTGCTGGTCGAGGATTTAGGCGCCGACTCTTTGGACTTGGTGAACCTGATTGCGGCTATTGAGGATGAATTCAGCAGCGATGTCAAGTCTCTGGAATTTCCGGAAGAGGAAGCGGAGGAGATCCGGTCGGTCCAGCATATCCTCAACTTTCTCGCGAAGGAAGGATTCGCCGACGCGCCGCCTTCACGTTAATGATTTGCTCGAATATAACATCAGGAGGAATAAATGCTGTTAGAAGGGAAAAATGCCATAGTCAGCGGAGGCTCTCAGGGTATTGGAACCGCTATCTCTCTTGAACTTGCCCGTGAAGGCGCAAATGTCTGTTTACTTTACCGAAAACACGAAGAAGAAGCGAAGCAAATCGCCGACGAAATCCGGGGCATGGGCAGAAAGGCCTTGCATCTGCCCTGCGACATCGCCTCATTTGCCGATGCCGAGGGGGTGGTAAAAACGGCGCTTGCTGAATTCGGACGAATTGATATCATGGTAAACAACGCCGGCATGAACTGGGACGGTGTTTCCTGGAAGATGACGGAAGAACAGTGGGACCGGGTTATAGAAGTCAATCTGAAGGGTTATTTCAATTTCGTCCGGCAGGTGGCGCCTCTCTTCAAGGAACAGAAATACGGGAAAATCATAAATATTACATCCATAAACGGCCTGCGCGGAAAGTTCGGGCAGACCAATTACTCTGCCGCTAAAGCGGGGATCATCGGTTTTACCAAGGCGTTGGCCAAGGAACTTGGGCCATTCGGCGTCAACGTCATTGCCGTCGCACCGGGACTCATTGAAACAGCCATGATGAGCCAATCCGAGGCGCGCGACAAGATCATTGAAATGGCCTTGAACGAAATGGCTCTGAAGCGTGTGGGAGAGCCGCAGGATGTGGCCAACGTCATAGCTTTTTTAGCCTCCGACAAGGCCCGGCACATCACCGGCGAGGTAGTAAAGGTCGATGGCGGCCAATATATATAACCCCCATGCCCGGGCCGGTTACGACGAAGGATGAAAATCACCCCCACCCCTCCCTCCCCCGTCAAGAGGGAGGGATACAGGGCATATGCGCTAACTTAAGCGTTGCAATATTCAAATTTCCCCTCCCTGGACGGGAGGGGAATAAGGGGAGGGTGGTTATATAAAAGAAAACATTACATTTTCACCCCCACCCCTCCCTCCCCCGTCAAGGGGGAGGGATAAATGACCTTAAGTTAGCACTTATAGGGATACAGGGAGAAGGGTATTTTCACATAAAGGACATTATATTCACAATGACAGGAGAACAGTTATGGGAAAAATTGCGATTATAGGCGTTGGGCAGAGCTCCTTCGTACGGAGCTACCCAGGCTCAATCAGGGAACTGGCCTTCGAGGGATTCAAAGAGGCCAGGCGGGATGCCAAGATAAAAAACACGGATATTGACGCCTCCATCGTCTGTTCCGCCCCGGAATATGACAAGCAGCGTTCACCGGCCGGCGTTCTGGCCGAGTATCTGGGGCTGAACCCTCAACCGACATTTTGTGTGGAAAGTCTCTGTTCATCGAGCAGCATGGGACTTAGAATGGCCTATTCCCTCGTCAAGTCAGGATTGCACGAGGTGGTAGCGATTATCGGCTTTCAGAAGATGTCGGAAATCTCGTCCGCCGAGTCACAGGAACGCATGGGACGGGGCGCCGACATTCAATGGGAAAGTCCCTTCGGCACCATGATGCCCGCCTACTATGCCATGCACGCCCGGGCGTACATGGCAAAATACGGCGCCACCGCGGAGGACCTGGCCCTTATTCGGGTTAAAGCGGCCACCTACGGACAGATTAACGAAAAGGCCGTGTATCGCAAGGCCGTCACCCTCGACATGTTTTCCCAACCCGACAACGCCATGTCCGGCCCCGTTGCCAGTCCGCTCCGGGTGGGAGACTGCTGCGCCAATGCCGACGGAAGTTCCTGCGTTATAGTGGCCAGTGAAGAGAAGGCCAAGTCCTTTTGCAAGAAGCCCGTCTGGATATTGGGGCTCGGCTCGGCCACCACGGCGATAAACATGGCGGGACGGGACATCTTTACCGGTCTTTCTGTCGCTGTGGAATCGGGTAAGCAGGCCTACAAGATGGCAGGCGTTGCCCCGAAAGATATCGACGTGGCTGAAGTGCATGACTGTTTCACCATCGCGGAGCTCATGGCCTACGAGGCGCTGGGATTTGCCAGGCCGGGAGAAGGCAAAGACCTGATCAGAAGCAAAGAAACCTACAAAGAGGGCAGCATGCCCGTCAACGTAGACGGCGGCCTGCTGTCTAAAGGTCATCCCATAGGCGCCACGGGCGGCTCTCAGATCAGAACCATCGTCCTTCAATTGAGAGGCGAGGCGGGCGTCATGCAGGTGAAGGACCCGGAAATCGGTTTGGTGCATAATATCGGCGGCGTCGGACTTTACGGAAACGTCACAATATTAGGGAGGTAGAAATGAGCGACAAAAAAGAAGTGGACGATCGATTTAAGAAATTCGGGACGGTGAGTTTTACCTCCCTGACGAAAACCAACGATTTCATCACCAACCTGGAAGAAGACAAGGTTACGGGCACCAAATGCCGGGTATGCGGCATGTTGTTCTTCCCGCCCCGTTCAGATTGCTACAGTTGCCTTTCGAGCGATATGGAATGGTTCACCGTTTCCGGAACGGGAAAGCTGGTCACCTACAGCAAACTCCAGTATGCCCCGGTGGGATTTGAAGGTGACGTGCCTTACTCTATCGCCCTTCTTGACTACGGCGCCTTCAAGGTTTTTGGACGATTGGCCGGAGACGTGCCGGAAGAGGAAGTAATGGTAGGCATGGAGATGAAGGCCGAATCCAACCGCCTGCCGAACGGCCAGATAAATTACGTTTTCCACAAGGCCTGAGGAGAAAAAAATGGCGTCCGCATACTTTAAAACGGAAAAAGAAGCAGGTATTGCCCGTATTGCCTTCAACCGGCCTAAACACAATATACTGAGCATCGCCATGATGAAGGATTTGAACGGCGAGCTCGAAGCGCTTGCCGAGGACAGGGAGCTCAAGTGCCTTGTTATCACAGGCGAAGGGCCCAGTTGGTGCGCCGGGGTTGAAATTGGCGATCACCAGCCCGAATTAGTGCGCGAAATGATGGCCGCCTTTAATCGGCTCTTTGAGCTTATTGACAAACTCGAAGTGCCGGCAATAGCGGCCGTGCACGGCGCCTGTCTCGGCGGCGGCATGGAAGTGGCGATCGCCTGCGACATGATTATCGCAGCGAAAAATGCAATTTTCGGCCAACCGGAAATAAAACTCGCCTTCTTCCCTCCCTATGCGGCGATACGCCTGCCTAAGCTCGTGGGGCAGGCTAAAGCCATGGAGATATGCCTTACCGGTAAAAGGTACTCTGCGGATGATGCCTGTCGCATGGGATTTGTTTCCCAGGTAGTTGATGAGGACAAATTTGCCGAAGAGCTGGAAAAGTTGGTGGATGAAATAAAGACCAGCAGCCCGCTTATTATCCGGCTGAATAAACGCGTTATCAAGCAGAACCTCGATAAGGACTTCGCCGCAGCACTGGAAGTCGCGGGGGATCTCTTTCTCAATACCCTTATGAAGACGGAGGACGCGCTGGAAGGTATCAGGAGCTATTTTGAAAAGCGCAAGCCGGTATGGAAAAACAGGTAAAAACCCTCTGGAGGCATAATTATGCTCCCCTTTTTTCCTGAAAACAGGTAAAATGTCCATACGAACAAAAATTAGATCCGGCCTTGCTTCCCCCAGAGCGGCAACGCCGCTCTACCGGCTGGTACGCGCCTATAGCCAGACCTTCCGTCTTACGGTGGGAAACGAGCATCCCTGGCTCAGCTACCTGAAGGGAGGAGGAAAGGTATTGCTTTGCGGATGGCATCAACAATTCTTCGCCGTCATCAGGCATTTTGAGCGCTACCGTCCTTACCGGCCCAGTATCATGATCAGCCAGAGTCAGGATGGGGACATAATCGCTAACGTTATAGAGAAAAGCGGCTGGCTTCCCGTGCGGGGCTCTTCATCAAAGGGAGGACGCCAGGCGCTTAGACTGCTGGTGGAAAAATTACAAGAAACCGGGCTCGCCTATCATATCGTCGATGGCCCGCAGGGACCGATGGGCAAGGTAAAGAACGGGGCAATCAACCTTGCTCAAGCTACAGGCGCGGTAATCGTCCCCGTTCATGTTTCCGCCGACAGGGCCTGGTATTTTAACAGTTGGGACAGGTTTCTTTTACCTAAACCGCTTTCCAGGGTTGAGCTGCGTTTCGGCGACATGATCAGGCTCGCTTCTACGGATAATCATGAGGAGTTGGAAAGACAGCGACTTGATCTGGAAAATATCATGTTGCCTTGCCTTAAAATGTAAGCCCCGATATTTTATCGGTAAAAGACGCCGGTGCTTAAAAAGGAGCCAGGCACAAACAGGACGACCTGGGATTTATATGAAAATGCCCCTCTCCCTGTATCCCTCCCCCTCGACGGGGGAGGGAGGGGTGGGGGTGATTTTCATCCTTCGTTGTGCCCGACCCGGGTATGGGAGTTAGAGGGAATTTATGATCACGGTAGCAGAAGCATTACGGCAGATCCTGCAAACCATCAGTCCTCTCGGCCTGGAGAAGATTAATATTCTAAATGCCCTGGGGAGGGTTATAGGCGAGGACGTAGCAGCAGGCCGCAATATCCCCCCAAAAGACAATTCCGCCATGGACGGATACGCCCTGCGCTCCGGGGATACAGTAGGTGCGTCTCCTGAGCATCCTGTCATTCTTGAGGTAATTGAAGACATACCGGCCGGCGCCGCTCCCCGGAAAAGTATCGCCGCCGGCCAGGCATCCCGGATCATGACGGGCGCTCCCATACCGGAAGGCGCCGATGCCGTTCTCCGAATGGAAGATACGGAAAAAGACGGATCTCTGGTCAGGATAAAGGCGAAAGCAATATGCAAACAGGATATCAGGATGGCCGGAGAGGACGTGCGGGAGGGAGCAGTAGTCATCCACAGCGGGAGTATCGTCAGACCTGCGGAAATCGGCATGCTGGCGTCCCTGGGGCGCTCCTTCGTCAGTGTATATCAGAGGCCCCTTGTTGCCGTCCTGTCAACGGGAAACGAATTAGTCGATATCGATGAAAATTCCTCACCCTGGTCAATCGTAAACAGCAACAGTTATTCCATTGCCGCTCAGGTTATGGACTTAGGCGCCGTCACCATGCAAATGGGGATCGCCAAAGATGAACGCGAGGATCTCGTAGCCAAATTTCAGGCGGCACTGCGAGCCGATGTTGTCATTTCCTCCGGCGGCGTTTCGGTCGGAGATTACGACCTTGTCAAGGACATAATGAAGGAAGTGGGAAGCAAGATGCAATTCTGGCAAGTGGCCATGAGACCGGGGAGGCCTCTCGTCTACGGCACAATTGGCAATATCCACCTTTTCGGCTTGCCGGGCAATCCCGTATCTTCGATGATATCCTTTGAGCAGTTCATAAGACCCGCCCTTCTCAAGATGATGGGACATAAAAAGATATTCCGCAAATCCGTCAAGGCCATTCTGAAAGAGGACATCGAAAAAAGAAAGGGGCTTACGCACTTTATCAGGGCCATTGTCTCACTCACCGGCGGCAGATATACCGCCTCCATCACCGGTGAACAGGGTTCCGGCATCCTGAAATCCATGGTCATGGCGAACGGCCTTATCGTAGCATCAGAAGATGCTGAATTGATCAAAGCAGGCAGCGAGGTTTTGGTGCAACTGTTGGATAATTCATTAGAAATAACCGAGAAGCCTGATTATTTATAAAATGGAGGCGGGCTGATCCCCTGTTCGTTTACGGCAGCTACATGCGATTCCGGCTGGAGTTCACCCTTTCCCAGATAGGGTGCCTGAATTACGGTCGTGGGGAAGTGCCAAGGTCGCTGGTGGGCCTCCCGGACTTCAAATCCGGTGTGGGGCGCTAAAACCGTCCCAGGTGGGTTCGATTCCCATGCACTTCCGCCATTATTCCTTTAATTTCAATAAGATAAATTTTATCAAAGCAAGCACATGGTAAGAACATTTTCTTTATCAGGCTGCTCGCTGACTCTGGAGATTAAAAGGCGAATTTATCAACTTGCTTCTTGAACTCTTCGATCTTCTTTCTCTTAGGGCACACGATACTTCAAATACAAATGCTCAGGCGAGTGATCGGGATAGAACATTGAATGCTGTTTGAAACGCGCACGTGCAGACTGCTAATTCATCTGATCGCTGGGGTCATTTGTGTCTTCCTGTACTGGTGCATCTGGCGATTTTCAAAGGTATGCATTCTTTCAATTGGTATTCATTGCCGTTTTACATTGCCGTTTTTATATTGACACACAATCTTCTCCTGCCTATACTCCCATTGTAGCGGATCTTCCATTTTAGTTTTGTGATATTTTCGGTGTAAGTCGTTGATGTCGTTTTCTTTTACGTCCATCGGTAAGTTTTTTCCTGGTGGCTACATGTATCTGTCTCAAGGGAAGGACATCCGGGAGGCGGACACCGGC
>DATESZ010000132.1:0-5320 GCA_035283845.1 Syntrophales bacterium
ATATACCTTCCGCCATCACCTTCATGGATAATTGGAGCCGGAAATTTAAATAGATTTACTTCATTCCCTATATCTATGTTTTCCTTGCATGGTCCGGTATTTACAATAATAGGCTTTATGATATTTTTTTTCCTTTTTATATATTCTTCAATTATATCATCTGCCTTTGATCCCGGATCCATCCCAATGGATATAGCAACTCTTGCAAAATATCTACCGGGATTACTACTAACACCAGCCGGGGCACCTAAAATTCTATACCCTTTTTTGTAACCCTTAATATTTTCAAACAGAGGTGCAGGAGCCTTAAGATCATATGACCTCCTTATTATTGCTCCGACCTCAAGATCCCAATCAACCTCTTCTTTTATTCTTAATAATTCACCTTCTTTTTCAAGCCTATCTATATATTCTCTTAAATCCTTGAATCCCATCTTATCCTCCTAATCAATGCCATATTCCTTCCATCTTTTTATGCATGATAAGAATTTCCTTTTCCGCGGAGGGAGCATAAGAAAAACTGTCTTGTATGTCAATGGAATAAAAAGGCCGCACCAAATAGAAAGTCTTGACAAGACGATTATTTATGTTTAAGCGTAAGTTGCTAATTATGCAAGAATTTAAGATTGTCTCCGAATTTGAGCCGAAGGGCGACCAGCCTCAGGCTATTGAAAAACTGGCTGAGGGAATAGAAGCGGGGGCAGAACATCAGGTGCTGCTTGGCGTAACCGGTTCGGGAAAGACCTTTACCATCGCCAATGTCATCCAGGCGGTCCAACGGCCGGCCCTGGTTATCGCTCATAATAAGACCCTGGCCGCTCAACTCTACGGCGAGTTCAAATTGCTTTTCCCGGAAAACGCCGTGGAGTATTTCGTCAGTTACTACGACTATTACCAGCCCGAGGCTTACATCCCCAGCACGGATACTTACATCGAAAAAGATTCCGCCATAAACGATGAGATCGACAAGCTCCGCCACAGCGCCACACGTTCCCTCATAGAGCGCCGGGACGTAATAATCGTGGCCAGCGTCTCCTGCATCTACGGGCTCGGTTCACCCGAAGCCTACCATGGCATGTTGCTTACCATCGAAGTGGGAATGAATATGGCGAGGGATGACATGCTGCGCCGTTTGATAGAAGTCCAGTATGAACGCAACGATATTGACTTTCACCGCGGGACTTTTCGCGTCCGCGGCGACATCGTGGAGATTTTCCCTCCCTACGAAGAGGAAAAAGCCGTCCGGGTGGAATTTTTCGGAGACCAGATAGAGGCCATCTTCTTTGTTGACCCATTGAGAGGGAAAAAGCTGGGAAGTGTGCCGAAAATATCCATCTATCCCGGCAGTCATTATGTGACGACAAAAAATAACCTGCAAAGAGCCATTGCCGCCATCCGAGAGGAGCTGGGACCGCGGCTCCGGGAGCTTCAGGAAATGAACAAGCTCGTCGAAGCCCAGCGGCTGGAACAGCGCACCCGGTTTGACCTGGAAATGATGGAAGAAATGGGCTATTGCCAGGGCATTGAAAACTATTCCCGTCACTTAACGAACCGGAAGCCTGGGGAACCGCCGCCCACTCTCATGGAATACCTTTCTGCCGATGCACTCGTCATCATTGACGAAAGCCACGCCACGATCCCCCAGCTAAACGGGATGTACCGGGGAGACAGGTCGCGAAAGGAAACGCTGGTTAATTACGGATTTCGCCTTCCCTCCGCTCTGGACAACCGGCCCCTCAGGTTTGAAGAATACGAGGCGCTGCCCAACCGGAGAATTTACGTCTCCGCTACCCCGGCGGCCTATGAACTTAACAAAGCCGCAGGAAGGGTGGCGGAACAGATTATCCGTCCCACCGGACTGATGGATCCGCAGATTGTGGTGAGGCCGGTAGAGGGACAGGTGGATGACCTGTTAGGCGAAATTCGGGAAAGGGAAAGGGCGGGAGAGCGGGTGCTGGTCACGACTCTGACCAAGAGAATGGCGGAAAATCTCGCCTCTTACTACGAAGGGCTGGGGGTCAGGGTGAGGTATCTCCATTCCGACATCCACACGCTGGAGAGGGTCGATATAATCCATGATCTGAGGATGGGAAAATTCGACGCCCTGATCGGCGTCAACCTCCTCCGGGAGGGGCTGGACATACCGGAAGTGTCGCTTGTGGCGATCTTGGACGCAGACAAGGAAGGGTTTCTTCGTTCGGAGCGATCCCTGATCCAGACGAGCGGCAGGGCGGCAAGGAACGTATCCGGGCAGGTAATCATGTACGCCGACAAGATCACCCGTTCCATAGCGGCATGCATTGGGGAAACGGAGAGGCGAAGAAAAGTCCAAGTCCGCTACAATGCAGAACACAACATTACGCCGGAAAGCATAAAGAAGTCGATTCATAGCATTCTCGCCTCTGTCTATGAGGCCGATTACGCGACACTGCCCAGGGTGGAAGAAAAAACAGAGGCCTATGGCTCCGAGAAAGAGCTCCCGGAGATAATCAGGGAACTGAAGGAAGAGATGAAACGGGCGGCAAGAGAACTCGAATTCGAGAAGGCGGCGCAGCTTAGAGACAGAATCAAAGAGCTCTCCGCCTTGATGCTGGAGATGGGGATTTAAACCCCTTGACGAAAAGAGACGTGAAAGGTAGGGTGCGAAAAAACCGCCGAGGGCGGCAAGGCGCTGTTTTTAACCAGGGAAGGAAGAAGTTGTTGGAGAAAGTTATCAGAGTCGGCCACAGCCCGGACCCAGACGATGCCTTCATGTTCTACGGCCTGGCCAGCGGCAAGGTGAAGCTTGAAGGAATCAGGATCGAACACCTGTTGGAGGATATCCAGTCCCTCAATGAGCGCGCCATGAAGGCCGAGTTGGAGGTGACGGCGATTTCCGCCCACACCTTCCCCTATGTTGCCGATAAGTACTGGATCATGGCCACAGGGGCCAGCATGGGAGAGGGTTACGGGCCGGTTATTGTTTCTAAAAAATACCGCACCCTTGAGGAAGTAAAGGGAAAAACCGTAGCCACGCCGGGAAAGCTTACGACGGCAACGCTGCTCTTCAGGATTTACACCGACGGCATCGCCAATGTGGACATCCCTTTCGATCAGATCATGGAACGGGTGGCGTCCGGGGAATTTGAAGCCGGCCTCCTGATCCACGAGGGGCAAATCACCTATCGTCAGGAAGGATTCCACAAAGTGCTCGATTTCGGGGAATTGTGGGAGAGGGAGACGGGAGGGCTGCCCCTGCCTCTGGGACTTGATGTGGTACGGAAAAACCTGGGTGAAGAGATGGCGCGGAAGCTCTCCTCGGGCTTGAAAGAAAGCATCCATTACGGCTATACGCACCAGGATGAGTCCATCCCCTACGCGCTTAAGTGGGGAAGAGGAATTGACAAGGCGCTCGGAGAAAGATTCGTAAAGATGTACGTAAGCGATCTGACAGTTGACATGGGCGAGAAGGGCAAAGAAGCGATCGCGAGGCTCTTTCGGCTCGGCACCGAAAAGGGACTCCTGCCGCCCGTACCGGAAGTGATCCTTTACTGAATTCTTAATAATTTTCCGCGAATATCTCGAAACAGGTACGGTCATACGCACATATGGGACAGCTTGGTGGAGCCTCCTTATCTTCTTTCACATAGCCGCACACGCGGCATTTCCATTTTACAACCCTATCTTTTCTAAAAACTTTTCCTTCTTTCACATTATTCAGAAGGGCAAGATACCGTTCTTCATGGCGGGCTTCTACGGTGGCAATATGTCGAAACATTTGGGCAATTTCGGAAAAACCTTCTTCATCGGCTTTCTTCGCAAACTCAGGATACATTGTGCTCTGTTCATAATGCTCACCGGCAACAGCGTTTTCGAGGTTGGAAAAAGTGTTGCCGACTCCTTTCACAGGATAAATGCCGGCAGGAAGTTCTATATCGCGTGTCTGAATAAAGTTCAGCTCCTGTCTGGCATGTTCGTGTTCATGGTCGGCTGTCTCCAAGAAAATTGCAGCAATCTGCTCATAGCCTTCCTTTTTTGCCTGATACGCAAAATAGGTATACAAGTTCCTGTTGAGAGACTCGCCGGTATAGGCCATTACCAAATTCTTTTCGGTTTGTGTTTTCTTCAAGTCCATCATAGAATCCTCCTTTTACGATTAACAGTACTGTCAAAAGTTCTCTCTTATTTTAGCTTTCGTTTCAGAAGTAATTGTTGTTAAATCAGCAAGTTGGGCTCTTTGGAAGCTCATTTGAGCTTCCTCCCCCCTTTTTAGCTGGCTTGAGCGGAGCCCTTGCGTAGCTCAAGCTCAAGCCAGGTAATGATTTCACACTTTTTGCACTTCAGAATAAAGCCCCCTTTTTTCATGAAACTTTTGACATTAGCCGATTAACTGCTCCCTGCCCCAGTGCGTAACGAAATAATCACCGACGCGAGGAACAAGCGTCCGGTGGATTTAAGGGTTGGGCAATTTTAAAATGCAAATAGCCGCTGTAAAACGGTAATAACTTTTAACTGGGACTCTGAATCAAGAGTGCCAAAGTTTTTTATAAGTCTCGTTTTGTCTATTGTTCGTATCTGATCTAAAACGGTTTGCCCTTTTTTTCTCTTGAAAATACATGCTATTCGTATGGGGTAGTCTTTGCTGACTGTCGTCATTGGGGCAACGATAACGGTACGGATATGTAGGTTCATTTCATCTGGAGAAATAATCAAACGGGTCGCGTTTTCTGAATTTCAGAACCAATAGTAGGATCGAGATTTGTCAAATACACGTCGAATCGATTCACTACCATTGCCATTCCTCATTATCCCAAGAATGTGAAATGTTATCATTTCCGTTTGTCAATACGTCATCACAATTTTGGGCCATTGATTTGAAAGCATTATCCCAACCTAATCTCGGATTTGAGATCGGACGAATAATGATTTGGGCTTTATCTACCTCAAGCTCAACGTCATCTTTAATTCCAGTTTGATCAAGCAATGGTTTTGGAATACGGATTCCCTGGGAATTACCTATTTTTACGACATGTGCCCTCATTTTCACCTCCTTGACGACACGGTTATCACATCGTAATTACGTTTAACTTAAAAGTCAAGGATTTAATGGCTTTTGGTTTTGCTGCCCAACGGCGGCGGATGAGCCGCGAGACTCGCAGGTTTTGGTGGGAGCTTGCTCACGCCAAAACTGAGAATCGCAGTCGGCTCCATTGCCCTTGATAGGCGGAGCGTAAGCGTAGCCGGTCAAGGGCAATGGCGAAGCATCCGCCACCGATAAGCTGACCGTGAGCGGAGCTCACGGTCAGCTTATCCAGTGTAATAAACGGATTTTCCACTTATT
>DATESZ010000133.1:0-6917 GCA_035283845.1 Syntrophales bacterium
AACAGCATTATGACCTTGGCAATGATCTCTTCATTTCATTTCTGGATCCTTACAACCAGTACAGTTGCGCCTACTTCAAAGATACGGATGACTTAAAAACGGCGCAACTCAATAAGCTCGACCTTATCTGTAAAAAAATTGAACTTAGTTCTAAAGATCACGTGCTGGACATTGGCTGCGGCTGGGGGGGATTTTCCAGGTATGCAGCGGAACTCTATGGTTGCTCGGTTACTGGTGTTAATATATCTAAAGAACAAGTCTGTTTCGCCGGGGAATTTTGCAAAAACCTGCCAGTCCGTATCCTGCCGTGCGAATACCGTGATATCCAAGGTGAATTCGACAAGGTAGTGTCAATCGGCATGTTTGAACATGTTGGTCAAAAAAACTACAAAACCTTTATGCGGGTTGTCAATCGCTGTCTTAAAAATGACGGAATCTTCCTGCTTCAGACTATAGGCGGCAACAAATCACAGATAAAGTGCGACCCCTGGATTGACAAATACATCTTTCCGAACAGTATGCTGCCCAGTATTGCTCAGATTGGGAAGGCCGCTGAGGGCCTTTTTGTCATGGAAGATTGGCACAACCTGGGTCCCCATTATGACAAAACCCTGATGGCCTGGCATGAAAATTTTACAAAGGCCTGGCCAAACCTGAAAGGGAAATATGACGAGCGTTTCAGGCGCATGTGGGAGTATTACCTCCTTTCCTGCGCCGGGGCATACCGCGCCCGTATTATACAACTATGGCAGATCGTTTTTACCAAGGCAGGCGCAAAGCAACCGGATTGCCGGAAATAAAAGCGGCAAATAATTTGACAAAACAATGCCATAAGTAATAGCATGGCGGCTCCTTGCAAGGTTGGAGAGTGGAGCAATGAGAAAAAAAAGGGCTTTCGAGATCATCGAAAACTTTTCCCGTGCATCAGTTCTTGTCGTGGGGGATATTATGATCGACCACTTTATCTGGGGAAAGGTTGCGCGGATTTCGCCCGAGGCGCCGGTTCCCGTTGTGGATGTCCAGACGGAGAACTTGCTGCTCGGTGGCTGCGCTAATGTTATAAATAATATACATGCCATAGGCGGCAAGGCATGGGGCGCTACCGTGGTTGGCGCCGATGATATGGGGGATAGACTTTTCAAGGAATTCCAAAAAAGGCGGATCGATACCGGGGGTATTGTTGTTGAAAAAAACAGGCCTACTACACTTAAGACGAGGATTGTCGCCCATGGCCAGCAGGTGGTTAGATTCGACAGGGAAAGCAGGGAGCCCGCAGAGCAGGGCAGCATAGATAGGATCATATCCTATGTCGAAACGGTGCGTGATGATGTGGGAGCAATTGTTATTTCCGATTACAACAAGGGGGTCGTTACCAAATCCCTGCTGGACGGGATCAGGAAAGTTCTTTGCGGAAGAAAGCACATTGTTTGCGTAGATCCGAAACGTGACGATTTTTCCATATACGAGGGATTTGACATCATTACACCGAATCACCACGAGGCGGGTCGGGCTGTGGGTATGGAGATAAGAAATGAAGATGACCTCTGCAATGTCGGAGCAAAGTTACTTGAGCGTTATAATTTCAGGGCGGTGCTAATTACCAGAGGCGAGGAGGGGATAAGTCTTTTTGAAAAAAGCAGACAGGTTGTCCACACCCCGTTTCTTGCGGAGGCTAAAGAGGTATTCGATGTAACTGGCGCCGGTGATACGGTGATAGGTGTGTTTGCCCTCTGTATGGCTGCGGGCGCAGGCTTTAAGGAAGCGGCCGTCCTGGCCAACCATGCCGCCGGGATTGTGGTGGGAAAGGTTGGTACGGCCGTCGTTTTCCGGGAAGAGCTTAAAAAGTCCCTATGAGTGAACCGAAAAAAGCCGAAGCGGTAAAATTGGTTGCCAGTATACTTTTTACGGAAAAGAAGATATTATACGATGCATTGGAGAACCTTTCCGGGGCATATGGGAAAACCGATTTTATCAGTCGCTCAATGCCTTTTTCATATACCGATTACTACTATCGGGAAATGGGATTTCCCATAGAGAGGCGTTTTGTTGCTTTTGCCGGGTTGATCATGCCGGAATCATTGCCGGATATCAAGTTGCGGACAAATAATATTGAGAAAATATTTTCCCATGCCGGCAGGCGCCGGGTAAACATTGATCCTGGCTATATATCGCGGGCGCACTTGATCCTGGCGACAGGCAAAAGTTACGCCCACCGTCCGTATCTGAGGGATGGCGTCTATGCCGATTTGACCTTGATTTACACTGACAGGTCATTCCAAACCCTTCCCTGGACCTATCCGGATTATGGGGAAGGGAATATCAGGGAGATGCTCAAAAGAATCAGGGACAAATATGTTTTCCAGTTGAAAATGGGTGATTCATGCTCACCGGCAGTGAACGGAGCTGAGCGGTTTTTAAATAACTCCCATGCCCGTGATTTTGGGCACAACGAATGATGAAAATCACCCCCACCCCTCCCTCCCCCGTCGAGGGGGAGGGATACAGGGAGGGGGGCATTTTCATATAAATGGATTGGAATAGTTGCTATTTGAATAATTTTACGAGTGAGATTATGAATGATTAAAAGTATGACCGGTTACGGCAGGGCCGAAACTATCCTGAAGGGGAAGAAGGCAGTAGCGGAGATTAAATCCTTAAACCATCGCTATCTTGAGGTATCTTTGCGCCTGCCCCCTACCATTGCCTCTCTTGAGATGGAGATAAAGAAAAAGATAGCCAATGTATTTTCCAGGGGGAAAATAGAAGTAAACATCCGTATGGATTACAATGGTTCCCCGGACAAAGTTACAGGATTCGATCTTAATATTCCCCTCTTAAGGAGCTACTATTCCTTGCTCTGTCGAATTAAACAGGAACTCAATATGAAAGACGAGATTACCCTCGCCATGATGGCTGCTTTCAGGGATGCCTTTGCCGCTCCGGAAGAAGATGATATTGCCGCGGTCTGGCAACTGTTGGAAGTTATGCTTGATGAGGCGGTAGTCGCGTTGACGGTAATGCGGGAAAAGGAGGGTGATGTACTTTGCCGGGATTTAAGGGATCGTGTGGCCACAATCGCGCGACTTCTTGATGTTGTCGGAGATAGAGGGCCTCAGGCGCTGACGGCCTATCAGAATAGGTTGAGGGAGCGGATTAAGGAGCTGGCGGGAGATAGGGAGCTTGATGAATCCCGTCTGATGCAGGAAATTGCCATCATGGCAGAAAAAAGTGATATCATGGAAGAAATTGTTCGCCTTCGGAGCCATATCGATCAGTTCAATGATATGCTGCAAAGCGATCAGGCGGTGGGAAGAAAGGTCGATTTTCTTGTCCAGGAGATGGGGCGGGAGGTGAATACCATCGGGTCCAAGAGCGGTGATGTGGAAATATCGCGCCACATCATAGAAATCAAAAGTGAGCTGGCAAGAATTAGAGAACAGGTGCAGAATATTGAATGAAGCCCAATCTAATAGCTTGCTCATCGTAATTTCCGCACCCTCGGGCACCGGCAAGACTTCCATTTGCAGGCATCTGATTGCTCTGTGTCCGGGGCTTAGATTTTCCGTTTCTCATACCACGAGGACACTTAGACCGGGTGAAGAAGAAGGCAAGGATTATTTTTTTATCTCCGAGACTTCTTTTAGAGAAATGATTGCCCGTGAAGAATTTGTCGAGTGGGTGGAAAACTACGGTCAATTCTATGGGACTTCGATAAAATCCATGGAGTCCTGCCCGGAAAAGGGCTGCGACCTCATTATCGACGTGGAACCGCGAGGCGCCAGAAAACTGAAAGAAAAGCATCCGGACGCTGTTTTTGTATTTCTTCTTCCCCCCTCGATGGAGGAGTTGAAAGACAGGTTGATAAAAAGGGGGTTTGAAGGGGAAGAGGAAATGAAGAAACGCCTGGATAAAGCTTGTGAGGAAATTAGAGAGGTTGTGTGGTACGATTACGCGGTGTTTAATGATCGCCTCGATGAGGCAGTTGCTATTCTTCATGCCATCTATATAGCGGAAAAAGCGAAGCGGGAGCGCTTGATGGGGCGCATCAGCACCTTCTTTGACAGGTGATATTTAACGGCGTCGTAAAAAGTCGTCATTATTTAAATGTTTTAATCGGAGGTAAAAGGAAATATGGCAAGAATTACTGTTGAAGATTCTTTGAGAAAGGCAATAAACAGGTTTGCCCTCGTTTTGCTTACGGCGCAAAGAGCAAGACAAATTCTAAAGGGATCAGAACCTCTTACGAAAGTTAAAAATAACCGGGAGATTGTGGCGGCGCTTCGGGAGATCGCCGACGGCAAAGTTGTGTATGCCCACCCGGAGTACATGCTGGGGGCCAGGGTGGATTACAAGCACATTCCGGATGATACTGAATTTATCGGCGATGAAGAATACGTGGAGTGAAAATTCTAAAGAGCGTCTGATTTTTGCCCTTGATGGGACGGGCGATCTTGCCGGGACCATCTCCTGGGTGGAACGCCTGAAGGATCATGTAGGGATGTTCAAGGTGGGAAAGGAAGCTTTTACCCGCTACGGTCCTGAAATTGTGTCAAGGATCAGGGGCTTTGGCGGCAAGGTGTTTCTTGATCTCAAGTTTCACGACATTCCCCAGACCGTGGCCGCGGCGGCAAGTGTAGCCGTGGAACTTGGCGTTGCCATGTTTAATATGCACGCCATGGGCGGGAAAAGGATGCTGAGGGAGGCGGTTTTATCTGCAGGGGAAAGGGCCGAGAAATTGCAGATCCCTAAGCCTGTTATTCTGGCCGTCACGGTGCTGACCAGCTTAAATGATTACGACCTCAGGGAAATGGGATTCAGTTCTTCTTTAGAAGATGTGGTATTAAGTTTAGCCAGGCTGGCACAGGATGAAGGAGTTGCCGGCGTTGTTGCTTCACCACGGGATATTGCGGCTATAAGAAAAGTGTGCGGTCAGGATTTTATTATTGCTGCCCCTGGAATCAGGGGAAGGGATATTGCCGGGGATGACCAGAAAAGGACATTGACCGCCGCTGAGGCTATAAAATTTGGCGCCGATTACCTGGTTGTCGGGCGCCCTATCCGCCTGGCGGCAGATCCTGTGGCTGAAGCCGACAGGATTGCAAAAGACATGTCGGGGCGCCCTGCCGAACGCTGAAGGGGGAAAGTCCAGTGCAGCTTATATACGGAGTGAACCCCATTATGGAGGCAATAAAACAGGGCGGCGGCAGAATAAAAGGGATTATTGCGTCTTCCGGCAGGAAGGGGGCAGCGATAGAGAATATCCTGACGTTGGCGTCCGCAAAAAATATTCCCGTGAGTTTTAAAGACCGCTCCTATCTGGATAACGCGGCGGGTTGCCGCATGCACCAGGGCATTGTCGCTTTGTGCAACTCCTTTACCTATAAAAAGTTAGACGAGATAGTTGACAATCGAACAAAGTTACGTAACATTATCCTTATCCTCGATGGCGTTATGGACCCTCAAAACCTGGGGGCAGTAATCAGAACCGCCCATAGTTTTGGCGTCAATGGGGTAATAATACCTGAAAATCGGGCTGCTTCAGTGACCTCGACAGTGATAAAGGCCTCTGCCGGAGCAGCCCATTGGATACCCATAGTTAGGGAAGTTAACCTGTCTTGGACTATCGAATATCTGAAAGAACGGGGATTTTGGATCTACGGCGCCGATGCGGATGCCGGCACGAGTATTGAGGAATTTGACGATGACGGGCTCATTGTTTTAGTGCTGGGAAGCGAGGGGAAGGGACTAAGGCCGCTCATAAGAAAAAAGTGCGATTTCTTTTTGTCCATCCCTATGCTGGGTAAAGTTGATTCTTTAAATGTTTCAGTTGCTGCAGGCATAATTCTCTACGAGATGTCGAGGAAACAGCGAAGGGAGGGATAGTTATGGCAATTTTTTTATGGGAAGCGCAGACAAAAAAGGGCGAGTCTAAAAAAGGCGAGTTAGATGCCATGGACGAAGCAACCGCAAGGGGGATGCTGCGCAACCAGGGATACAAATCCATTGAAATAAAGAAAAAACCAAAAGATCTTATGGAATACCTTCCCTTTCTGCAGCAGAAGGTAAAGGAGAAGGACGTGGTGGTTTTTTCCCGGATATTTTCGACCATGATCAATGCCGGTCTTCCCCTGATCCAGTGCCTGGACTTGCTGGCAGGCCAGGAAGAAAATAAGACCTTCTCCAAAATCATCACCTCAATTAAGGAGGATATATCGGGAGGCTCCACTCTGACCGATGCCTTTAAAAAATATCCCGAGGTTTTTGACGATCTGTTCGTTAATCTCGTTGCGGCAGGAGAAAGTGGCGGTATCCTTGATATCATCCTATCCCGCCTTTCCAGCTATATGGAAAAGGCTATGAAATTAAAGAGCAAGGTCAAGGGAGCCATGACATATCCGATAAGCGTTCTGGTCATCTCCATAGGCGTTGTTTCCGTTTTGCTGCTTAAGGTTATTCCGGTCTTTCAAAGTATGTTTGAGGGCATGGGGGGTACGCTGCCCGGGCCTACACAGTTCTTGGTTGATGCCAGCCAGTTTGCCCAGAATTATTTTATGTATATGGGCGCCGCAATAGTGGCGTTCATATTTGCCATAAAAAGAGTCAATCGTACGGAAAAGGGCCGGGTTTTCTTTGACAGCATGATTCTTAAGTCGCCGGTATTCGGTCCCCTGCTGAAAAAGGTGGCCGTGGCAAAATTCACCAGAACCATGTCTACGATGATGAGCAGCGGTGTGCCGATTCTTGAGGGGCTGGGCATAGTAAGCAAGACGGCCGGTAACGTGATTATCGAGGCTGCCCTCGTCAAAGTCAGACAGAGCATAAGCGAAGGAAAAACCATAGCCGAACCATTGGCGGAGACGAATATATTCCCCTCCATGGTGGTTCAAATGATTGCCGTCGGTGAGGCTACAGGAGCT
>DATESZ010000134.1:0-3892 GCA_035283845.1 Syntrophales bacterium
GCCATGGCGACGTCAAACCCAATGCCAACTGAAATAGTTCCGTATCTCTCATAGTGGTCCGCCTTAACCTCCTCTATCTTTTGATGACGGGTATCTATCATGTCCTGAATCGGATTACCCATACATTTTAGCGAGGAACCAGGATTCCTTTATCAATTGGTATATTCAATGCTTCTCCCGTACAGCAGTAAAATATCCATGTGTAGCTATGAAGAATTTTATATTGAGACAAACTGAGACAGATGGTTTGCGCGTGACCATATGCATGCTCTTTCGCGCGTCTTCTGAGACTTTTTTTGTCCATTCCATTATAAATGAAATAAAAGCCTCCCTTATGAAGGCTATTTGCAAGGCCCTGATTTCTGAGTTCTATAGAGTGGGTGATACGTTTCGGTATGTCGTAATTCTTGCCGAGTTGAGGGGTGCCGATAGTTTGAAGGACGTTTAAAGGGGCATCAGTTTCAATCGAGTACCATCCCGCTTTGTCAGGAATCTTATTCAGCCATTGACTTTGACTGGGTGATAAACTCATTTGGACGGGATTCATATTTCTTATCATGCCGCTAATAAATTGTTGTATGTTCACGTTGCCAATTGAAATATTCATTAAGCTAACTCATTGATTCTTAAAGAATACCATTTCCTCTTCATACCGGGCGATAATTAACCTTGCGAACTCTTTTGAATCAATTGTGTCGAATGTCGGATTTCCTTCAATATCGCAATCGTGGGTAAAATGATCGCCATCTCTGTTATAGCCACTTGATAATGCTTTGATTTTCGTAGATCCAAATTCCCGTTCTATTGTGATGGTACAATCTGGTTCCTTCAGCATGCATTTCTGATCAAGACCGACAATTTGGGCATCCGTCAATGTTTGTTTAATCAAGGTTTCCGATGGAATAGCGGTATTATTAATCCATTCCTTGAATTTTGTACGCCGCTCAGTCTCTTCTGATGATTGTGCAATATGGCATAATTCATCCAATTCTGCGCGAATTGCAGAATCAACAAGTTCATTACGCGCCTCTTTTAAACCTTCCTCACGAAGCTTCCATTCTATGTTTTGCCAACCGGGGTAAAGGCCGCTTTTTGCATACTCGCGGGAACGTTTATGAATAGTTTCAATGCGTTTTTCTCTTTTCATTTTTTTTGTCCACATCATTTGGTCAATGGGTCATTAACGTTGATTTGATCCAGATTAACTTCCCAATAGCCGCTTTTTCTGGCACCTTTCCGGGTAACAATACCAAGCTCTTTAAGTTTCTTAATATGTGAGTCAATGGCTGTCGAACTGATGCCGATTCGATCTGATAATTCTCTTGCCGTGATATGACTGTTCTCCGACATAGCTTCAATGATTTTTTCGGCATTTATTCCCAACTTTATTCCCAACTTTATTCCCAACCTCTTCCTATCGGTAGGTTGAACGGTTCCTTCTTCGAAAGGCTGGGCCGGCAGGAACGTGACGACCACGGCATCCTCTTGGTCTTCCCATATCGGATCGGGACAGGTCCCCTCGCGGCACCAGTCCAGAATCTTCAGTGTGCCGGAGCCCCACTTTTCGATGATGCCCGCCCGGTAGAACACGCCGGCGATGATAGGATTCCAGGGGTGTGAATCATGGGGCGTCTTCAGTTTTTCCGGGGTCACGCCGAAGTGAAATGTCCCTGTGTTGATGATTTCCAGACGATCGTCATACATGGCTACGCCGATAGAGCCGCCGTGGCTTGCATAGTCCCGGTGGCAGATGGCATTGGCGACAGCTTCACGGGTTGCCAAAGGCGGGTAAAGGGGTCGGTCTTCCCGTTGCATTCTTCCGGGCACGAGGCGGCCGGCTATGGGGACATGATCCCCGAGGAACATCTCGGCCCGCCGCAGGAGGGAGAAGGCATGTCCCCAGTATTGACGGTTGTCGATGAACTCGCCGAGGCGGTTGACGCCGCGGAAACGGGCCAGACGGACAGAAAATTGCGGATAGATGGCTTGTAAGCGGTCGCTCTTGCCGTAGAGAGCAATGGCGGCCGCCAGGATCTGATCGTTTTCGATCAGACCGAGACCGCGAAGGACCGATACCGTATCGCGGTTTTCCATCTGATCCATGCGGCCCAGACGAATGGCGTTGTCCACGGTGATTTGAATTTCTCTCTCATCCAGATCGTCAATGGAGACGTTCGGCGGCGCCGTCTGATTCTCCCAGCGGCTGGTTGGGTGCAGGTATTCTTCTATTTTCCTGTGGTAAATGGTTTTCGGCATAATGCCGGTAGTCGGTCCGTGGCGATGGTATGGCCTTCCATCGTAAGTGTATGGGCCTCCTCCACCGGCGACATGCAATGCGATAACAGTCTTTCCGTTCTTGAGCCCGATGGTTTCGACATTGGGGAAATTGGGCGGATCGATGCGGCGCAGTTCATGGGTAATATCCGCCAGGGTGCGGGTAGAAGCCTGTTGACCGACCGGCTCACCACCGTCCTTCACGCCAAACAGAACCATTCCGCCGGCGCCGTTGAGCATGGCGCAGACGGTTTTGGCGGCTTCCGTCCGCTGGCCGGTGGAGCGTTTGAACTCCAGACGTTCGGATTCGCCTTCTTTGAGCAATTTATTTAATTCCGCTTCGTTCATGGGGTTGTTTCCCTGCTTTCCTCAACTTTCCTCGTGCATGAGGAGCAGCTCAATATCGACATGCAGGGCCTTGGAAAGCGCCCGAAGCAGCTTTAAGGAACAATCCCGTTTGCCGCTTTCGATCTGGCTGATATGGGCAACGGTCACCTTTACCCATTTATATACATCTCCCCTCTTTCACGGCAATAGCAGAGTTCCGGCCTTTCTCAGGACTTCGGTAAGGGTTTTCCGCGGCACGCGGCAGCAATACTCGACGTTTCTTGCCCGCCAATCGAGGCTTTTTAGTTGGTCGGAAAGCATGGCGCCGGTTACTGCCAATCTTTCGGGAACGATGACTTCGAAGGGATACCCTTTGATCTGGTTTGTGATAGGGCAGAGGATAGCCAGACCCACCCTGCCGTTGTAGGACGCCGGGGAAAGGACTAAGCAGGGACGGCGACCCGCCTGTTCATGGCCTGCCTGCGGATTCAAGTTCATCCATACCACATCGCCCCGTTCCGGGATGTAATCGGCGGTCTCTACCATGCCTCTACCCCGACAGCCGGTCCGGTATCCACCTCATGATGGATATTTTCATCCGTGACCTCTTTCAGGAGCGCCTCAAGTGTCAACAATGGTTCCGCCACCGGTATGACAACGATTCTACCTTCCTCCACGGTGACATCCACGAGTGTTTTCTGTTCCAGTCCTACTTCCGCCGCAAAAGGTTTTGGGATACGCAGAGCCAGGCTGTTTCCCCATTTCTGCAACTGTGTTCTCACGGTGCGTCCTCCTTGGTTGTATCTACAAAGAAGATACAGCTTTTCCAAAGGATTGCAAGGCCAAATTTAACGCACTCGTAAAAAGTCCGAAATCTCCTCCCCCTTGACGGGGGAGGGTTAGAGTGGGGGTGATAAGTGGCCGTATTCCTGAACGTTATTTTCCCCCTCCCTTTTATTCCCTCCCGCCAGGGGAGGGAAAAGTGACTTTTTACGAGGCCGTCAAATTTGATGCCCTCGAAAAAAACCTCCATGCCTCTGCGGTGACGACCTTTAAGTGGTAAGTCGAAAATCCACCGCCGTCAACCCGGAGAATCCCGGATCAAATCCGGGACAGGCGCCGGAATCCATGAAGAACGTAAGTGCATAAAAAATCGGGTAGCCGGGGGGTTTTCTCCCCCGGCCCCCACACCACCCGGCGTGCGGGTCCGCACCGGGCGGTTCCCAAAGACAAACGGACCGTAGTCGGTTAAAATATTACTCGCAGCTCTTTGAATAAATGGCAGCCACTG
>DATESZ010000135.1:0-11855 GCA_035283845.1 Syntrophales bacterium
ACATAAGGACCCACAAATCAATTATCCCACTATTCAATTTCCAAAGAACCAGAGAAAAATGAGCCCCTGGCAATAGCTAACTCACACGCTACTGTCAAGACCTTTTTCCTTCTACCCTATCAAAGTAAATTTGATTGACAAACCTTTTTAAAGAATCCGTCAGGATTAATCCGAAGAAGCACAACCAAGATGTTCTTGATTAACCGCAGTATATGGCTCCTTATAACCTCTCTTTTTCTGTATGTCAAGCACTATTTGAAATCTTTTTCAAACTATAAACAGTAACGATGAAATATGTCTTTTTGCCTTTCCTTAAGATAATTTTGCCTTGCTCGTTTACATGAGCGACAGTTATTTTCTCATCAAAATTGATTATTTGTCTGTCGTTTACATAGCCTCCACCCTGAGAAAGAACCCGCCTAGCCTCCCCCTTTGAAGTGCAAACCCCTGCCTCATAGAACAATTCAAAGGCAGGAATGCCTACTTCCAGTCTCGCGCGATCTACCTGTAAAGAGGAATGACCTGAGGCTGTAACCGACAGGGATGTAATTCCTCCATGCATGGCCCTTCTTACATCATTACGCGGAATCGTACTGGATGGGAACAATCCCCTTTCAACTGACCGGGAACCAAAAAGCTGCACGGACTCCTCAAAAGCCGCAATAGCTGAAGCATCTCCATGAGTAATTTTTGTCGCCTCGAATGCCAGCACAGCCTTGGCCATGTTCAGCTCGTAATCGGCCAATTTTCTTATCTTTTTGATCTCTTCCATAGGGAGAAAGGTAAAGAGAGAAAGGAACTTCTCGACATCTTCATCGTCCGTATTGATCCAGTATTGATAGTAATCATAAGGCGTCGTAAGTAACGGGTCCAACCATACCGCGTCTTTTTCCGTCTTGCCCATCTTATATCCCCGTGAGGTTACAAGAAGGGGAAAGGTCATACCATAGGCCAGTTTCCCCTTTACTCTACGTATAAGATCAATCCCGGCAAGGATATTTCCCCACTGATCATTCCCCCCCATCTGAAGCAGGCAATCCTCATGTTCAAAGAGATAGAGAAAATCGTATGCCTGAAGCAGCATGTAATTAAACTCAATTAAATTGAGCCCCTTCTCAAGACGTATTTTATAGCTTTCCGCAGCCAACATTTTGTTGACGCTGAAATGCCTCCCAATATCCCTCAAAAATTCTATATAGTTAAGTTTTGTAAGCCAGTCTGTATTGTTAAGCAGAAGAGATTTCCTGTTATGAAAATCAACATATCGGGAAAGCTGCCCTTGCAGACAATGCGCATTAATATCTATCTGCTCACGGGCAAGAAGTTGACGCATTTCTGTTTTGCCGCTGGGATCGCCGATCAGGCCGGTCCCGCCGCCTATCAGAACGATCGGTCTGTGTCCGTGCTTCTGCATATGCATCAGCGCCATTATGGGGACAAGGCTGCCGATGTGCAGGCTGGCGGCTGTCGGATCAAAACCTATATAAAAGGTGATACTGTTATTTTGCAGAAGGTCACTGAGTGGGTCTTCATCGGTAACCTGCGCAACAAACCCCCTTTCAACTAAGATCTCAAATACGTTTTTCAACCTGCCAGCCTCCAGGTTTGTCTTTCTATGCCCCGGGTCCTGCCGTTAGTATCATCTACGTCCAGAATAACACCTTGGATCCTTACGTCACCCTTGGCCACGTCAAATTTGTTGGGGATAAGGGTCAAAAAGCGCTCCATAATTTCCTCTTTTTTTATTCCTATAACCGAATCAAAAGGGCCGGTCATTCCTACATCACTGATGTACGCTGTGCCGCGAGGCAAAATCCCCTCATCGGCTGTCTGTACGTGCGTATGGGTGCCCAATACGGCACTTACCTTACCATCAAGAAACCACCCCATGGTTTTTTTCTCCGATGTTGCCTCAGCATGAAAATCGACAATGATGATTTTTGTCCTGTCTTTTATTTTCGCAATTTCCATCTCTGCCGTTCTGAAGGGGCAATCAATAGGCGGCATGAATATTCTCCCCCCAAGATTAATAACGCCTATATGACTGTTAGAACGCGTCGGTATGACTACGCTCCCCCGTCCGGGGCTTCCTGAGGGATAATTAGCCGGCCGGAGAAGTGTCTTAAAATCTTCTATAAAATCCATGACTTCTTTTTTATCCCATATGTGATTTCCTGAGGTAAGCACATCAATATGGTTTTGAAAAAGTTCATCGACAATTTCACGGGTCACGCCGAAGCCGGCAGCAGCATTTTCACAATTAGCAATCACACAGTCAATCCTGCATTCGGAAACAACCTGTGGCAGGAGTTCCCGAATAGATCTTCTGCCGGGCTTGCCAATAATGTCGCCGATAAAAAGTATTTTCATGGGCAATGCCTAACGAGCGTAATCAGAAAACCTTGTTTCTCTGATTACAGTAACCTTGATCTGACCTGGATAGGTCAGGTCTGCCTCAATTTTTTTGATAATATCACGACAGAGCATAACAGCATCGTTGTCGGATATCTTTTCGTTTTCCACAAGGATGCGGATTTCTCTTCCTGCCTGAATGGCAAAACATTTGTCCACGCCACTGAATGAATTAGCAATATTTTCCAGTTCCTCCAGGCGCTTTACATAAGTTTCCAGCATCTCCCGGCGGGCGCCGGGTCTTGCCGCAGAAAGGGTATCTGCCGCCTGCACCAATACGCCCAAAAGGGTATTATTTTGGCTGTCGTCGTGGTGAGTGGCAATAGCCTGAACGATCCTGCTCGATTCGCCGAACCGTTTAGCGTAATCGGCTCCGATGGCCGCATGGGTGCCTTCAATTTTATGGTCAACAGCCTTGCCGATGTCATGGAGCAGGCCTGCCCTCTTTGCTTCCCGTACATTCATCTTTAATTCCGCGGCCATCATACCCATCAGATAAGCAACATCTATGGAATGCTGTAAGACATTCTGGGAAAAACTGGTACGGAATTTCAGACTCCCGAGCAGATTGATAAGCTCGGGGTGAATATCATGGACGCCAACGTCGAAGGATGCCCTCTCTCCCGTTTCTCTGATGATCGTGTCGACTTCCACTCTCACCTTCTTGACAATGTCTTCAATCCTGCCTGGGTGAATGCGGCCGTCGGTGATCAGCCTCTCCAACGATAATCTTGCCACTTCACGCCTGATGGGATCGAAACTGGAAAGAACAACCGCCTCGGGTGTATCATCAACAATGAGGTCTATGCCCGTCGCCGCCTCTATTGCTCTTATGTTCCTTCCTTCTCTTCCGATAATTCTGCCCTTCATCTCGTCATTGGGGAGAGTTACAACCGAAACTGTATTTTCAGCAACAAAATCACCGGAATAACGTTGTACAGCATAGGCTATTATCTCGCGGGATTTGTTATCGGCCGTACGTCTCGTTTCCTCCTCAATCTTTCTTAAAACTATCGCCGCTTCACGTTTGGCATCCTCTTCCATGCTCTGAATAAGACTGTTCTTCGCCTCTTCGGAGGTCATACCGGCGATCTTTTCCATCTTCTGCCGCTGTTCTTCAATAATGCGATCCAGTTTCGCGTGTTTCTCATTAAGCTGGGCTTCTTTCTGCAAAAGAGATTTATCCCGACTCTCAATATTTGCCTCTTTCTGGGACAGGGAATCGACCCTTTTATCCATGTTCTCCTCTTTGGAACGAATCCTCTTTTCCCTATTATCAAGCTCAACTTTTCTATCTTTTGTGTCTTTTTCGAACTCGGCCCTCGTCTTGAGCAAATTCTCCTTAGCCTGCAGTACGGACTCCTTTTTTATGGTCTCTGCATCTTTCTTTGCTTCGGCAACAATTCTCTCCGCAAGGCTTTCCGAGGATTGAAGCCTATTTTTGACAAGCATCCGGCTTAAACAGTATCCCAGCACTATGCCGGCGATTAACGTTCCAAAAGTAATTAGTAACATCAAGATGTGCTTTTCACCTCCTTAGACGCTTTGAAAATGCTCCACGGTAGTGGCAAGCGGCAAAATTCATTTTCTACAGGACAATTAAAAGGGGGGAGCCTTTTCTCAGGCAAGGGGGATTTTAACTTTAACAAACAAAAAACCCCCCGCCTATGCCGTGTTAACCACCTTTTTGAACCTTTTTGAAAAGTGGGCGCCCTATTGTCGCCTTAGGCTTTTCGCCTCCCGTATCACGGGATAATGGCGAACATGCACGCAGCTGACAAGGAAAAGCCCCCGGTTCCAAGGTGTTGGCTCAAAAAACGAATGTTAATCACGCACATCGCAGGGGATAATACTTATTTCATTCCGTCCATTAAACTAATTAAACTCTCTGTTCTGCTTTCCAGTTGATTACATGTTTTCTCATCAATTACCACCAGCTTGAGATACTCATCTGCAATGTTTAAGGCCGTCAAGATGGCTATATTCAAAATGTTTATATTACTGGAAGCCCCCCTTACCTGCTCCACTTTATCCCTAACGTACTGAACAACGTTTGCCACATGATCATCCCCCGCATCACTCAATACCGACAACTCCTGCTCCAGTATATTTATGTTATATTTTTTTTTCAACGAGGCATCCTTGCTATTTTACACATTTATATTTTGATCCTGAAGCAAGTTTAGAAGCGAATCTATTTTTGTGCGTATTGTATCCCTTTCCTCGTTTAGTTCTTTGAGACTTGCCTTCGCCCCCTCCAATTCCAACACCTTATTTTTAAAACGTTCCTCTAATTCCTGATTCTGTTTTTTTAATAATGAATATTCATTTACTATATTTTTGATTTTTTCTTCAAGCTCCTTAAATTTAACTATCTCCACAATCAGCCCTTTCTTAGTAACACATTGTTCGCACCGTGAAGCAGCGCGAATACGCGAGTTGCCCGCCAACATTAGGCCGATACGCGCATAATAAGCCGTCCAGAAAATAAACAGCAAAAAGAGGCTAAACTATGTCAAGACTTATGGGAAAAGTCAAGGCCATATTTTTCCTTTCATCCCCTCTTTAACTTGAATGGAAAAACATGCGACACTTAAAAGAAATTTTCCATGGTGAGATAAACAGTTGCAGAAATCAGCGCCGATACAGGGATAGTCAATATCCACGCCCAAAGAATCTTCCCCGCGACCCCCCAACGCACCGCGGTTAGCCGCTTCGTTGCTCCAACGCCCATAATGGCGCCCGTAATAGTATGGGTTGTGCTTACGGGAATTCCCGCATATGATGCCCCGATAAGCGCTATAGCCGCCGCCGTTTCCGCGCAGAAACCTCCCATTGGCCGGAGCTTGGTAATCTTCGTGCCCATCGTTTTTACAATGCGCCAGCCGCCGGACATTGTTCCCAAAGCAATAACGGCATGACAGAGAAGCACAATCCAGAAGGGAATATAAAAGGTCGGTCCCAAGAGGCCCCGACTGTAAAGAACAATAGCGATGATCCCCATCGTTTTTTGGGCGTCATTCAAACCGTGTCCTAAACTGTAGCTTGCAGCAGAGAGAAGCTGAAGCTTTCTAAAGAGCTTATTCGCTATTGCCACATTGGAATTGCGGCTGAGATTCAGCACCAATATCATCAGTATAAGGCCGAGGCCGAGGCCAATGGCCGGAGAAAGAATGATAAAGATCGTTGTCTTGGCAATACCAGTAAAAACGAGAACACCCGTACCCCCCTTAACCAGGCCTGCGCCGATCAGACCACCGATCAATGCGTGTGAGGAACTGCTGGGCAACCCGAAATACCAGGTTATTATGTTCCAGACGATAGCGCTGCTCAATGCAGCCAAGATCAGATGATCTTCAACAATATCAGGATGTATGATACCCGTACCTATCGTTTTGGCAACGCTGACCCCGAAAAGAAAGGCAGCAGCAAAATTAAAAAAAGCTGCCCAGATTACGGCGTTGCGGGGGGACAACACCCTGGTGGAAACTATGGTAGAGATGGAATTTGCCGAATCATGAAAGCCGTTCAGAAAATCGAAAACCAGGGCCACCAGAATAACAAAAATGACAAACAGCATGGAATTATCAGCCATGTTTCAGCACGATACCCTCGGCAATGTTGGAAACATCCTCGCAGACATCAATGGCTTCTTCAAGTCTTTCAAATATTTCTTTCCACTTGATTAACTCAAAGACATCCTTTTCACACTCAAACAACTCGGCAATCGTTGTGCGCAGGATAACATCTCCGTCGTTTTCAAGGGTATTGATTTCAACGCAGGCATCCAGGATCAGGCGCGCATTTTTCATGTCCCGCATGGAATGGACGATGATTTTTATCCTGTTTATGGCCTTAACAATAATTTTTGCCATTTCAATTATCGCTTTGGCAGGCTGCTTCACTTTATAGAGGTTCATTCTCATTGCTGAGGCTTCGATCATGTCAATGATACTGTCCATCTTATTGACCAGATCATAAATATCCTCGCGATCCAAGGGGGTTAAAAAGGTTTTGTGCATCTTTGCATAAGTTGTGTGGGTGATTATATCCGCCTCGTGTTCTATCTCCTTCAGCCTGGTGATATTCTGCTCAGAATAATCGTATTTTTCCGCCATCTCCAGAAAGAAATTTGCCCCTTCTTCGATTTTGGCGGCCAGTTCCTCAAAAAGATCAAAGAACTTCTCTTCTTTCGGTATAAGACGCATCACCTCATCTCCTGACGATCAACAAAGGGCACCCGAAACTGGGCCTCACAATTTAGTAATTAAAACGGTAGGGCACCCTCTATACAATTATCTTCCAAAAAGCAATATGTTTTTGTTGCACCTGTTGGTTAAGCGTTTTCTAATGGGTTTGTTCACATGACCTTCAGGAGGATGATTTTTCCGTCTCCGGGGGCGTAAAAATCTTCCAGGAGGGCGGCCTTCCAATAGCCGCAGTCCATATAGAAGGCCAGTGTCGTTTCATATTGAGGGCGAGAAGATGTTTCAATGTAGATACGTTTTCCACCCTTTCTCAGGATAATCACCTCGCTTTTTGCCAACAGATCTTTGCCGAGGCCGCGACGGCGCAGGCGATCATGAACGGCAATCCAGTAAAGGTCATAGCTCTGCCGGCTGCCTGCTATGGGACCGAAACAGGTGTAGCCAACGACGCGGCCTTCCTGTTCTGCAAAGAGAAAGAAATAACCGCTCGCTTCCCCCCGCGCGAGGCGTTCTTCCAGCAACTCCACGGCGATGCCGATCTCCTCGCAGGAAAAAAAACCACTGGAGCTGACGATGGCACGGATATCATCCCCGTCCGTTAAGAGAACTTCCTCGCGGTATGAAAGGCTATCTTCGATCATTCTCTGTTCTTCATCGTTATCTACTATGAATCGGTATGTCTTTAACGATGCGATCGATCACGCCGTTATAGTCAATCCCGGACTGCTTTGCCGCGGCAATAAAGCCCCCGTCAGGTGAAAGGCAGGGATTGGCGTTTACTTCCAGCACCCAGGGTTTACCTGTATTATCCACACGGAAATCGACTCTGGCATATCCGCGCAGGTTAAATATGTCCCAGCAGCGCCAGGCGATATCCTGCACATGTTTCAGCAGGTATGCATCGTCCTCCGGAAAATCAAAGGTGCGAGGCGTGTGCTCATATTCAAAAGAATCCTCGACCCATTTGGACCGGTAGCAAAGGACATGAAGCTTATCGGGAGGATATTCTGTAAATAAGATCTCTGCGGGAGGCAGCAGTTCAGCTCCTTGGCTTCCCGCCAGCAAGGCGACATTGAGTTCTCTTCCCTCAATAAATACTTCTGCGAAGCAAGCCCCCCCAAGGCGTCTTTGCAAGGCGGCGATCCTTTGACGCAGCGGCATCACATCGCCGGTGGAAAACACAGAATCATCGTCCAGCCCAATAGATGCATGTTCCCATGCCGATTTGACGATGCACCTTGCTGCAGCCAAGCCGGTCTGCCATGATCCATCGGAAGGGAGCCAATCCGGAGTAGCTATGCCGTGAGTTTTAAGGATTTTTTTTGCGGTAATTTTACTGGATGTCAAAAACATGGCCTCGGTCTGCGCCCCCGTATAGGGAATATTCATGGCATCCAGCATAATTGGCGAGAAGTGGATCATGTTGCCTCTGCCTTCTATGGCCTCGACAAGATTAAAAACAAAGTCCGGTTGCAGGCTTCGCAGGTTTGCCATTGTGTCTGCAATATTCAAGGACAGGGGAAGGGTTACAGTTTCATATCCGAGATCAGAGAGGGATCGGGAAACGGCGGCAGCCTGAATAAGAACATCCTGCTCGTCCTCGCCGGCGCCTTCTATGACTTTCCCATGCAATACGGCGACTTTCATTGCGCATCCTAAAGGGCGCCCTCGTGGCGCTTCCATGCAGAGTCCATAATCATGCCAATAAGCTGATGGTAACTGATGCCTTTAAGAGAGCAGATTATCGGAAGATCGGAATGCAGAGGGTGTAACCCCGACAAAGGATTGATTTCCAGAAAGTAGAGCTTTCCCCCTGAGTCGGCGCGGATATCCACCCTGCCTCCATCCCGGCAGTCCAGCCCCCGCCAGACGGCCAGGGCGATTTCCTCAGTCTTTGCCGCTGCCATATCATCAACAAGACGGTATTCTACTAACTCTTCACAACATTCCTTATTCACATAGGAATAGGCATTTTGTTCAGCGCCATCCGCAAGGAAAATCTCCGCAACACCCGCTGCCCGGGCGGCCTTTCCCGTACCCACGATGCCTACGGTAAACTCCCGCCCGGCAAGGTAGGTTTCCACGATAATCGGCTGCCGGAATTTGTCCGTGAGGCGCCGCCAGGCTGCGTCCAGCTCTTCCGGTGAAGAGATTTTAGATGCGGCACTCACGCCCTTGCCAGTTCCCTCCGCCACAGGCTTGGCGAAGAGGGGATAGGGGAGGTGAAGTTGTGAACAATCCTCTGGCGTTTGCAGAACGAAAAAATCCGGTGTTGGGATGCCGAGAGAACGGACGACGTGTTTGGTCAAACCCTTGTGCAGTGTCAAAGAAAGTACGAGGGAATCTGAAAAGGTATAAGGAATCCGGTAAGCTTCAAGTAGGGCAGGTATTTGCCCTTCCCGCCCGAAGCCTACCAATCCTTCAGCAATATTGAAAACCATATCCCAGCGGTCGCCTGCGGCCAAACGTTTAACCAGGGATTTTATATTGCCTATGCGCTGGACCGCATAACCGTGGTAAACTAGCGCCTCTTCAATGGCATCAATCGTATCCGAACGATCAAATTCAGCCGTTTCCTCTTCGCTGTACCCTTCTGCCAGATAATCGTCTCTCAGGTCATAGGTGAGACCAATATCCACCATCCTGTTTTTCTGCACCATTTACCAATATCTCCCGTCACATAAGAGATTTTTATATAATGATCTCGTAAAAAGCCGAAGACCCGGCTAAATCTAATGGATTTCTCCTTTAGTCACGATGCAGTCCGGATAACGGTAAAGGTCCCCCGCATAATTTCTGAGGATAAGTTCATTGCCTTCCTGTCCCACAAGGTATTCGGGAAGCAGGGGTATCTTACCGCCGCCGCCCGGGGCGTCTATCACATAGTTGGGCACGGCATAGCCGGTCGTGTATCCGCGCAGGCCCCGGATCATTTCCAGTCCCTTGCTAACGGGGGTCCGGAAATGTGACGATCCGGGAATAGGATCGCATTGGTAGAGATAATAGGGCTTGACCCGGAAGCGGAGCAGCCCCTGCATGAGTTGCTTCATCGTTCCCACGTCATCGTTGATCCCGGAAAGCAGGACAGTCTGGCTGCCGAGCGGAATTCCGGCATCGGCGAGACGATTACAGGCAAGATGCATCTCGGGCGTCAACTCATCGGGGTGGGTGACATGAATGCTCATCCAAAGGGGATGATAGCGCTTCAGGAGGCTAACCAGGGCAGGCGTTATGCGCTGGGGCATCACGACGGGGACCTTGGTGCCGATGCGCAGCATTTCCAGATGTGGAATTTTCCACAAGCGGGATAAAAGCCATTCCAGCCTTTCGTCATTGAGGGTCAAAGGGTCTCCGCCCGACAACAAAACATCGCGAATATCGGGATTCGCGGCAATGTAAGCAATGCCCTTTTCCCAATCCTTGACGTCCGTCTGATAGCGATGGTTGTCCCCCACCATTCGCGAGCGGGTGCAGTAACAGCAGTAGGTGGAACAAAAATCCGTTACCAGAAACAGGACGCGATCGGGGTAACGGTGGACAATGCCCGGCACAGGGCTGTCGCGTTCTTCCTCCAAAGGGTCTTCTCGCTCACCGCTGCACGGTATACATTCATCAATGGTTGGTATCACCGTACGACGCAAGGGCTGCTTAGCATCATCCGGATCGAGCAGACTGGCATAATATGGCGTGATAGCCAAAGGCAGCGATTGTCCATGCTCAACGGCGCGACGTTCCAGCCAGGAAAGCCGGATCATCTCCGATAATCTATCGGCGCTTGTGATGCGATTGCGTAATTGCCAATGCCAATCGCGCCATTCATGGCAAGTTGTTTTTGGAAAGAAAAGTTTACGAAAAATACGAGACCGGGGATTTTCATTGAAAGTGTCAGACCGGACTGAAGTTTTCACCAGAGAAACTGGCGAGCAAGGCCGGTCAGGGGGGGGTGAAAAAAAGTCTGTCCTTAGGGTTTCCAAAACCTGGGAACCAGTCGGACTACCTGGAGGTTCTACCTCTTCGGCAAACAGGGGGTCATCTTCCATTATCTTCCCTCCTTCAGCATGTTATTGTAAAATCATACCTCCTTAATTCTTTGGGACCGCTTTTGCAACTTGAACGGCGATAGGTAAATAAAATCTTCCACTTTGTAACTATCCTTTATCTTTTTGCCGCTTTACTCTTATTATACCTTTGTGTCAATAGTTTTTTGCTATTTTTCTTTAATTTTTCTTGACACTAACCTGCTGGAAATGAAATGAAAAAGCAATCTATGCTAAGGAGGAATAACGTATGCCCGAACTTCCCGAGGTGGAAACTTTATGCCGTCAATTAAGAGAGCTTATTACCGGCAAGAAAATACTGGCAATCCGGATACTTGACTCCAAACTTGAGAATATGGAAAATCTGGAGGGCAGAACCATCCATTTGCCGTTACGCGTAGGGAAAGGCCTGCATTTCAGGCTGGACGACGGACGTGTATTGATGTTGCACCTGCGCATGACTGGAAGACTGCTATGGCAGATGGACCATCCCGTGCCGGCTTCCCATACCCGTTTTATCATGCAATTTGACTGCGGCAGGCTGGATTTGATTGATCCCCGCCGTTTTGCGACCCTTGGGGTGCAAAACGAAAACCCTGTCCCCAAAGCCGAATTTGACCCTCTGGTAAATTTTTCTCCCCGTCTCCTGTGGGAAAGGGGCAGTAAAAAGACGCTGCCCATAAAATCGTTTCTCCTGGATCAGAGTTATATTGCCGGCATTGGAAACATTTATGCCTGTGAAATTCTCCACGAGATTTCTATAAGCCCCAAGCGCAAAACAAGTGATCTATCGCTCGCGGAATGGCGAAAATTCGTGACGGCTGCGAGGGAGATCCTAAATAAAGCCATCACCTGCCGGGGCACGACGATATCTGATTGGCGTGATCTCTTTGGGCAAAAGGGGGAATATCAGAACCACCTGAAAGTTTACGCCAAGGAAGGAGAACCATGCCATCATTGCGGCGGCATTATCCAGCGTGTGAAATTGAGCGGGCGGAGCACTTATTTTTGTCCGGCCTGCCAGATTTGATATTTCCTTCGAGACTACTTAAGGAATAAACGGGACGGTTCTATTGTGCGGCCGGGCAAGGTCGTGTAATTCAGCGGGTGTGAATCCCGCCCCGGAAGGATGGCCATCCACCGGGTAGCAAGTCCTTGGAGGTCTGGTGGTAACATCAGACTTTAAGCGTAGGACAGC
>DATESZ010000136.1:0-36052 GCA_035283845.1 Syntrophales bacterium
TGCCATGGCTTTAGTGGGAACGGTTTTTCAGGCCCTGCTGCGCAATCCCTTAGCCGATCCTTATATCCTCGGCGTCTCAGGCGGCTCAGCCGTCGGCGCCATAATCGGCATCATGCTCGGCGCCGCTTCCCTTCCTGCGGGTGTCGCCGCTACGGCCTTTGCGGGCGCCATTTGCGCCATTATGTTCGTTTTCGGCATCGCCGGAAGGGAAAAGACATTGCCAACCAACACCCTGCTGCTGGCCGGGGTGATTGTCAATGCCTTCTTCTCCTCCCTGATCATGTTCCTGCTCTCCATGAGCAGTCGCAGCGAGTTGCATCATGTCCTGTTCTGGCTCATGGGAGATCTGTCCCTCGCGTCGCGGGGAGAAATTGTCCTGACGGGTCTATTCCTGCTTGCCCTATCCGCCGTGATCTATCGCGAGGCCAGGGCCATCAATCTTTTAGTTATGGGAGAAGAGACAGCCCTGCAACTGGGCATTAATGTGGAAGGAACAAAAAAGCGCCTTTTTTTTGCTGCTTCCCTCCTAACGGCCGTGGCCGTTTCCTCAAGCGGCATTATTGGTTTCGTTGGCCTGCTGGTGCCCCACATGATGCGCATGCTCTTCGGCGCCGATCACCGCATGCTTTTGCCGGCATCGGCTCTCTTTGGCGCCTCATTTCTGACCGCGGCGGACAGCATTGCCCGCACCGTAGCCGCCCCTGCAGAACTTCCCGTAGGGGTCATTACCGCCCTCTGCGGCGCGCCATTTTTCATTTACCTGCTGCGTAAAAGAACCGGCCTGCCAGTAAAATTCCCTTGACAAGCAAAAACAGCCCCACTATGCTTCCCGCGATCGAAAGCAATGCCTTATCAAACGGGAGGTCAAAATGGACAAGAGAACAAAGTTTAATCTTGACGAAGAGGAGATACCAACTCATTGGTATAATATCCAGGCAGATTTGCCCGAACTCCTACCCCCGCCGTTAGACGCTCTTACTAAAGAGCCGGTTGCCCCTGGAAGCAAAGCCTGGGAGGCCTTGACAAAGTCTACGTCTATGGAGATCCTTAAGCAGGAGATGAGCACCGAGCGCTGGATTGAAATCCCCGAGGAGTTACGGGATGTCTACAGGCTGTGGAGACCTACTGTTTTGTACCGGGCACACAGGTTGGAGAAATTTCTGGATACGCCAGCCAAGATTTTCTATAAATATGAGGGTACCAGCCCATCGGGGAGTCACAAGCTTAACGACGCCGTAGCTGAGGCTTACTACTGTAAGGCAGATGGAATGAAGCGTATGACTACGTCGACTGGAGCCGGGCAGTGGGGTAGCGCGGTGGCTTTTGCCTGTGCTTTGTTTGGTCTCGAGTGTAAGGTCTATATGGTCAGGGTTAGCTATGAGCAAAAGCCCTACCGGCGCATAGCGATGGAGACCTGGGGGGCAAGGTGTATCCCTAGCCCCAGCCTGGATACTAAGGTAGGGCGTGATGCTCGGGCAAGATTGGGGGATGATTGTCCCGGTAGTCTGGGTATCGCTCTTGGTGAGGCACAAGAGGACGCGGAAATTCATGATGATACCTACCATTCCCACGGCAGTGTGCTTAACCATGTCCTGCTCCACCAGACCGTCATCGGCCTGGAGGCAAAAAAGCAGATGGAGATGGCAGATGCCTACCCTGACATTATCGTTGGCTGCATTGGCGGCGGCTCAAACTTCGCAGGATTGTTTTTGCCTTTCCTTAAGGATAAGATTGAGGGGACGCATCCGGACCTGCATATCATCAACTGCGAGCCTGAAGCCGTTCCTTGCATGACCCGGGGAGTATATGCTTATGACTACGCCATGGAGGGTCTTCCCGTTCTAGCCAAAATGTGTACCCTAGGGCTTGCCTTTATTCCCCCACCAATCCATACTGGGGGGTTGCGCTATCATGGGCTGGCGCCTATTATATGCAAGGCCTACCAGCTTGGCTTGGTTGAGGCTCGAGCCCTGCGCCAGAATGATACCTTTAAGGCTGGAGTGGATTTTGCGCGCACTGAGGGCATTATTAGTGGCCCAGAGCCAAATCATTGCCTCAAGGTAGGAATTGATGAAGCCCTCAAATGTAAAGAATCTGGCGAGGCAAAAACTATCTTGATAGCTCATAGCGGACATGGGCACTTTGACTTGGCTGCCTATGATGCCTACCTTTCGGGTAAACTCGAAGACTATAGCATTTCTGAAGAAGAGCTGAGGAAGTCCCTGGCTGAGCTACCTAAAGTGCCTGCGGAACATAAATAGCCCGATAAGGGCGGGGTTTAAGCTCTGCCCTTTATGTTTATCTCAACCTTACCAGTGCCTTATGAACTTCTCCGGTCAGGGGTTATTGGATCTGGCGGGATACGACGCCTATTTCAGCTCCAGTCTTGCTCTCATCAACCCAGGCGATGAAGTTATCATCCCTGGAAGCGTCTTCTCTAAAAGAAATGTCCATGTAAGGATATCCTTTGCTGCCTCCGTTGAAATGCTCCTAAAAGGAATTGAGATTCTCAATCGAATAGCTTAAGCTACGGAACGCGACCATGAGTACTTATTCTGAAATTGCAAAACGACGAAGAGGAGGTTGATATGGAAGTAAAGTTATTTAAGGAGTCAATGGAGTTTATTGAAGGCCTTGATGGATTGAGGCCGGATAAAATGACTTCAGCGGAACGGATGCGTAATCTGCTTCAAGGTAAGCTGACAGACAGGGTTCCCTTTGTTCCTTTCATCTATGGCTTTACCGGGATTAACATTGGTTACTCATTAGAAGGGTTTTGGTCAGATGGCAATAAAATGTTTGAGTCACAGATGCGAACTCGTCAAATGTATGACTACGATGGCGCCCCAATGTTTACCTATGCCGATTACGGCCCTTGGGAATTTGGAGGTGAGATCAAGTTCCCAACAAAAAAATATGAAATGGCGCCGATAGTCATTCGCCGTCCGATCCAGACAGAAGAAGACGGCTGGAATTTGCAACTACCTGACGTAAAAACAGCGGGGAGCCTCCCTATTGGAATTGAGTTCTCCAAGATGCAACGGAACTTTGGCATGCCGGCTATGCCTCCCTCGGCCGGGGTGTTTAACCTGGCGGGAAATTTGGTAGGTGCGGAAACGTGGTGTCGATGGCTGATAAAGAAGCCTGACCTCTGCCATCATATCCTTCGTTTAACCACGGAGCATCGCATTCAGGTTTTACAATACTGGATAGAGACCTTCGGACCGGGTAATGTCCAAGCCCGCGATGGCGCCGCAATAGAGTCCAATCAATTGATCTCACCAAAACATTTCGAAGAGTTTGCCCTCCCCTATATCAAGGAGCTCCACGAAAGGATACTGGCTATGCCAGTCGTCAAAACAATCCCTACGCACATTTGTGGTGACCAGACCCTGAACCTGCCGTACTGGGCACAGGTTGATTACGGGTATCCTGGCATGTGCAGCTTTGGTCACGAAGTTGATATCGATTACGCCATAAAGTTATTCGGCGACAGAAACATCATCATGGGAAATATCAATCCGACGACCATTCAAATGGGCAGGCCGGAAGAGGTCTACGAGGAGTGTAGGAAGTGTATTGAAAAGGGGAAGAAAGCGCCTCGAGGATTTATTTTAATGTCGGGTTGTGAAGTCCCAGCCATGGCGCCTCCATATAATATATGGATCATGAGAAAGGCCGTCAGTGATTTCGGGTGGTATGATTAGTCGTTTAGAAAATCGGGGCTTTTTGAGATGACAAGGATGAACGGAGGACACCACTGGGGCAGGAAGTCATATTATATGCTCAACTTGACATACGAAAAAAGACAAAGGAGGGACAGTCTATGGCAACGGAAAAAAGAACCGAGGAAATCTTGAAGGGGCTGCAAGATGCAGTAACCAGATTTGAAGAGGAGGAGGCCGTGAAGTGGGCCAAAATTGCACTCGAGGAAGAAGTCGACCCCTTTGTGGCAACGATGGAGGGCCTGGCTGAAGGGATGATGGAAGCAGGTGAAAAGTACAATTGCAAAGAGTATTTTGTTCCGGAACTGTTGATGTGTGCCGATGCCCTCAATGCGGGCCTCGGTATCCTGAAGCCTGCGGTTGAAGCCTCCGGCAGAAGATCGGAGGTGAAAGGATCTATCGTCCTCGGCGTCGTGGAGGGAGACGTGCATGACATTGGCAAGAACTTGGTCAAACTGATGTTTGAAGTGGCTGGCTGGAACGTTTATGACTTAGGAAAAGACGTGCCTCTGGACAAGTTTGTCGAAGAGCAGGTGAGGACCGATTCTGATGTTGTTGGAATCTCCGCCCTGATGACGACCAGCATGCTGGCGATGCCGGAGGTCATCAAGAAGTTGAGGGCGAAGAATCCGAAGGTTCGCATCATGTTAGGAGGGGCTCCTTTGAACCCGGAGGTGGCAGAGAAATACGGCGCTGACGGGTATGCCAAGACTGCCGGGACCGCTGTGGACGAGGCGATGAGACTGCTTCGAATGCTGAAAGAGCAGGAACTCAAACAGTGAACCCTGGAGGCCATGGAAACGCAGAAACGTAACTCGCCCCTATTAAGAAAGGAGGTAGGATTATACCGTGATGTTGTCATACATTTCGAGACTTCAGAACATGATCGGCTGCCCGTCAAAAATTCAGTAGAGAGGAAATGAGTAATGCAGGCGGAGAAAATCGGCCGTGAAAAATGTATGGTCATATTTCAACCTTCGGGAAGGAGGGGCTACATTAACAAAGGTAAAACCTTGAAAGAAGCCTCCGTAGCCCTGGGTGTGGACATAGAAGGGATTTGTGGAGAAAAGGCCATCTGTGGAAAATGTAAGGTCAGGGTGGAACAGGGGGTCTTTGAAAAATATGGTATCGAATCAAGCCGAGAACATCTTTCTCCCATGGGGCCAACGGAAAGAAAATTTTTCAGTTTACAACAGGAGCGTTCAGGGTTCCGTTTAGCCTGTCAATCGCACATCCTGGATGACATCATAATCTTCGTCCCAGAAGAAAGCCGGATGGGAAAACAGGTTGTTCGTAAAGCAGCGAAAGAGATCAACATAGAACTCAAACCTGCGATAAAAAAGTACTATGTGGAAATTCCGAAAGCCACCTTGGAAGACACGCGTGGAGATTGGGAGCGTCTGGAGATTGAGCTTGAAAAAATGCATGGCCTTAAGAATCTCACCATTGACTACCAGGCGCTCATGAGTTTGCAAGAGGTAGTGCGTCAAGGTGATTGGAAGGTGACCGTATCCATCTGGATGAATAAAGAGGTCATTAAAGTAGAGCCGGGGCTCGTGAAAAAGGCTTATGGCTTAGCCGTAGATGTAGGGACCACCACAGTAGCTGGGTACCTTTGCGACCTGACCGTTGGCAAACTAATTGCTACGGCTTCGATGATGAATCCACAGGTGGTTTACGGCGAGGATGTCATGTCCCGAATCAGTTACACCATGACCTGCCCCGAAGGTCTTGAGCATATGAACAAGGCTATTATTGATGGCCTCAACGGAATCGTCGAAGAAGCGTCTCGCCTGGCAGGGATTAAGCGAACAGATATCCTTGACATGACCATCGTCGGCAACACCTGTATGCACCATCTTTTCCTGAACATCGATCCTCGAAATATTGGCAGGGCGCCTTTCCCACCAGCTCTACACCATTCCTTGGATATCAAAGCCCGTGATTGGGGGCTCAAGTTACTACCGGAAGCAGAAGCTGTTGAGATAGGCGGTTGTCCACCTTGCCAGGTTGCCTGCCCGGCTGGTATCAATGGTCAGGACTTTTTATACTTTATCGCCCGGAGCAAGTTTGACGAGGCCCTTGAAGAGGCGAGAAGAGCCATGCCTTTTCCAGGAGTATGCGGACGTATCTGCACTCACCCCTGTGAGCCAGAGTGTGAAAGGGGAAAGGTTGATGATCCCCTTTCGATTCGATCCCTTCATCGCTTCGTGGCTGATCTTGAACAGAGGGCGGGCAGAAAAAAGGCAACTCCGATTGAGAAGACGAAGGAAGATAAAGTAGCAATTATCGGCTCAGGGCCAGCAGGTTTGGCCTGTGCCTACGAACTGGCAAGAAGGGGCTACTCAGTGACTGTCTTTGAGACTGCTCCCAAAGCAGGCGGTATGCTACGTTACGGCATTCCCGATTACCGGCTTCCCAAAGAAGTGCTGGATGAAGAGATTAGCTACATTGAAGAGTTAGGTGTAGAGATCAAGACAAATCATTTGGTGAATAGTCTTAAAGAGGTCTTTGCCCAAGGTTATAAAGCCATTTTCTTAGCTACGGGCGCCTGGATGAGCGAGAGTCTCGATATTCCCAACGAAGACTCCGAAGGTGTTTTACATGCTCTCGACATCTTAAGGAGAATAAATTCCGGAGAAAATATCCAGTTGGGTAGGCGCGTTGCCGTTATCGGTGGCGGCAACGCTGCAGTCGATGCCGCCCGCGTGGCAAAGCGTCTCGGAGCAGAAGAGGTTTTACTTATCTATCGTCGATCCCCCTTTGAGATGCCTGCCATTAAAAGTGAGGTCGATGAAGCCGAGCGAGAAGGTGTGAAGTTCCATTTCCTGGCAGCTCCAGCAAGAGTCCTAGCCAACAATGGCCGACTCAATGGCATCCGGTGTATTCGTATGGAGTTGGGCGAGCCTGACGAGAGTGGTCGCAGATCTCCGATACCCATTGAAGGAACAGATTTTGAAATTAAGGCAGATCAACTCATCATTGCGATTGGTCAGGGCGTGGATAAAAAAGCAGTCGCAGAAGAGCTTGAGTATTCAAACTCAGGAACCCTATCTGTCGATCCGGCTACTTTAAAAACGAATATCAAGGGCGTTTTTGCCGGCGGTGATCTCGTTTCAGGCCCTTCGGATGTGATCTCTGCGATTGGCGCAGGTCAGGAAGCAGCTATCTCTATTGAGCTTTACCTTGAAGGGATCGACCTGGTTAAAGGAAGACCAGCCAGGAAAAAGAAGGTGGAAGAAGTGCCAAAGGAAGGAGTGGAGAGGGAGCCAAGAAAGGATTTACCCCTTCTTGAACCAGATCAAAGAATAGGGTTTGTCGAGGTCGATATGGGATTTGCGGATCGAATGGAGATGGCGATTGAGGAATCGAAGCGCTGTCTAAACTGTGGCATTTATGCTGAGAAGGGAAAGGTGGAGATAGCTGTTAGCCGAGAGATAGGGATAAAGATAGCTCCGGGTGCTTATGTTCATGTCCTTCCCATCGAGGCAGGTTTTGTCGGTGCGGATAATGTGGGTGTGTTAATCGCCGAGGCCCCGTACGAGCAGGATAGTATAGAGCTGATCATTGACATCGGTACGAATGGGGAACTTGTCTTGGGTAATCGGCACAAGCTCATCTCCTCTTCCTGCGCCACTGGCCCTGCCTTTGAGGGAGCCGAGATCCGTTACGGCATGCGCGCCGCCCCAGGGGCGATTGAAAAGATCGTCATCGATAGAGAAACCAAGGAAGCCCGCTTCAAGGTGATTGACAAAGAAGGCTGGAGTACAGAGATGGAGGACGTAGGAGCCAAGGGTATCTGTGGTTCAGGGATCATCGATGTGGTCCCGCAGCTATTCTTGGCAGGGATTATCGATTGGACAGGACGTTTCAATAAGAACTTGAAGACTCCCCGTTATCGGGAGAACAATGGCGAACCTGAGTTTGTAATTGCTTGGGCAAAAGAAACATCTATTGGTCAGGATATTGTCATCTGCCAGAGTGATGTCAGGGCGATCCAACTTGCCAAAGGCGCCATGTATGCCGGTGCGAAAATCATTATGCGCCACTTCGGTGTAGAGAAGGTGGATAAGGTCATCTTAGCCGGTGCATTTGGTAGTTATATCGATAAGGTCTCCGCAGCACTGCTCGGGCTTTTCCCTGACTGTGAACTTGAAAATATTTATTCCGTGGGAAATGCCGCTGGAGATGGAGCTCGTATGGCTCTTCTCAATATGGATAAGAGAGAAGAGGCGGATAGGATATCAAGGCGTGTGAATTATTTAGAGCTCACCCTGGAACCCGGTTTTGACAAAACCTTTGCGGAAGCGATGTGGATTCCTCATAGGAAGGATAAATTTCCACATCTTGCACACCTTTTTCCGGAGAAAGAATGAGGGGGAGTAATTGAACGGACAGATGGCCTTTGAAAGCTCTTTAGGGGCGGCCTTCCGTGCCTGCGCGCTGTTGCGCTTCGGCGGCACGCAAGCGTGGCCGCCCAATCTGGGATCCCTTGCCTACCGCAGGCAGGCGCAAAGGAGCTTCCCTACATACTTTTTCGAGAAGAAAAGTTTAAGGAATTATGGAAAAAGGGGGGGTTAAATGTTTCGATACGAACGAGAGCAAAGAGTTTTCAACATTGGGGGCATTAAGGTGGGTGGCCAGCCCGGAGAGAATCCTCCCCTTCTGATCGGTAATATGTTTCAGAAGGGGGATCTCATTTTAGAAGATAGAAAGGGAGGTAAATTTAATCGGAAAGCAGCCGAAGAGCGAATCCATGAATTGGAGAACATGTCTCGAGAGACAGGCGTTCCATGTTTGGTCGCCATGGTGGCCAATTCAGAAGAGGAGATAAAAGGTTACATCGATTTTTTTATAAGTATGACGGAGATGCCTTTTGCCATCGATATCTGGCAGCAAAAAACAAGGCTGGCTGCAGCTCGATATATTTCTAATAAAGGTCTTCAGGCCCGGGCCCTTTACAACAGCATTACACCATGGGATGAAGACATTCCTGCTCAGGTCTCTGAACTCAAAGAATTGGGCATTAAACATGTGGTCATTCAGGCCTTTGACGTTGAGGATAAAAGACCAACCGGCAGGGTAAAATCCTTGAAGAATTTATTGCCCCTGGTTGAGAAGGGTAATTTTGGGAGCATCCTCGTTGACACGGCGGTCATGAATTTACCAGCCACCGCCTTTTCCTTACTCGCGAACACAATCATTAAAAAAGAATTTGGTTTACCGGTCGGGTTTGCTCCATCGAATGGAACCTATATGTGGAGAAAGGCAGCCCGTGAGAAGGATAAGAATAAGTTCCCGGCGATTGATGCAGGAGTGCATGCTGTCTCTGCCTTGGCAAGCGATTTTCTTTTTTACGGACCATTAACAGGGACAAATAGAGTTTTTCCAGCGGTCGCAGCGGCCAGCAGTATGATGGCTGCTTTAGCCTATGAAGAGAGTGCCTTCTTGCCCACCGGGAACCACCCTTTAAACCTCCTCTTTCCCGATGTAGTAAAACAATTCAAACAAGAAAAAGGAGAGAAATAATATGGCAACGAATCTTAATTCGAGGGAGCGAGTGCTAAAACTCTTTAAAAGGGAAGCGATCGATTATATCCCCATCTTCAGTGGCATGGGGAATGTTACCGTGCATGGGTTAGAGAAATATGGTTGGAAATTTCCGGATATCCACACGTATGCCCGTAAGATGGCGAGCATGGCTGCCTCCACATTCCAACTCTTTGGCTTTGAGTGTGCGGTTGTTCCTTTTGATATGGGGGTTGAGGCTGAAGTACTTGGAAGCAAAGTAAACTACTACACTCACGCCACAGACATCCTCTATCCAACCATCTCCCAACACCCCGCCGAAAAAGTAGAAGATTTGGAAATTCGAGTCCCTTCAGATCTCACCCGTGCTGGAAGGATTCCTTTAGTCACAGAGGCCATCCGCATCTTGAAAAAGGAAGTGGGTGACCAGGTCGCCGTCGGCTCTTGGGTTCTGGGTCCCTATACTTTAGCCGGTCAACTGGTCGACCTCTCAAACCTAGCCAAAGCCGCCTTCAAAAAAACCGAGATGGTTAGCAAAGTGCTTGACCAATTAGCTGGCGTTCTCATCGAAATCATAAAGATCTATCGCGAAGCCGGTGCGGACTATATCACAGTGCGTGAAATGGGTGCCGGCCCCGACATATTAAGTCCTCGCATGTTTGAATCATTAGTTCGGCCTCCCCTGAAGAAGATATTTGATGGAATCGAATCACCCAAGATACTTCATATTTGTGGCGATACAAATGCAATTGTTGATCAGATGGTTCTCTGCGGGGCGGATGCCATCAGCGTGGAGAAGAAGAATAATGTAGTTGAGACAAGGAAGAAACTTGGCCCCGATGTATTGATCTTTGGAGAATTAGACGCCTATGGAGTCTTGTCACAGGGGAAGCCTGAAGATGTTCACAGGGCTGTGAAGGAGGCTGTGGATAGAGGGGTCAATGCCATCTGGCCTGGCTGCGATATCTGGCCAGTACTGCCCAAGGAGAATATGGAGGCCCTCATGGCGGCTGCCAGAAGATATGGCAAGATAAGTTAATGATGCAAAGATTGTCGAGAGTTACAACTATTATAATTGGTGCGTTTATAGGGCCCTTCCTGGGACACCGATGTGTCGGGCAATTTTGGGGGCAATTTTGCATTGACAGACAACAGCCACACCGGTATACTGCTTGCGCGAAAAAGTAGATAACTTAGGCCATGCAAGCATATTTTTGTGAAGCGATATCCCATCTCGGTTTTTATTCATTATAAAAACATAGAGAACTGCTTAGGTTGACGAGGTAAGAATCGTGCGGACCCATAAGATACTTATTGTTGATGACAATCCGGACATGCTGGACATTATGGGCAGCTATATCGAGTCTTTCGGCTTTGAATATGACAAGTCTAAAGATGGGCTGGCCGCTATCGAGAACTTGAAGAACGGCGATTTTACCATTGTCATTACCGATATGATCATGCCCAACATGGATGGCATGCAGTTGCTCAAGTATATTCGGGAGAATTACCCCAAGATAGGCGTCATCGTCATCACCGGCTATGGCGATAGTTTCAGCTATACGGACGTGATCAGGGCCGGGGCCAGTGATTTTATGGCCAAGCCTATTAATCTTAACGAGTTTGAGGCCAAGCTCAGCAGGCTTGTCAGGGAGTTAAACTTATTTCACCAGTTGGAACGACAATCCATTTTTGACGGGCTGACCGATCTCTATAATCGTCGCTATTTTGACAGCGCAGTCTTGATGGAGGCGCAACGAGCCGAACGGCAGGATTATCACGTCTTTCTTCAGTTGTTGGACGTTGACAACTTAAAGGGGTTCAACGATAAGGCCGGTCATCAGGGCGGAGACATGCTGCTTAAGGAAGTTGGCAAGATTCTGCAGCAATCGATCAGGGGAAATGTGGACTGGGCATTTCGCTATGGAGGGGACGAGTTTGGTGTCGTTTTCACACAGATAGAACTGAAGCAAATTGTCAATGTGGCAAAGCGTATTCTGAAAAAATTCAGCCAGAAAAACTTTGAGGGTACAGGAATAAGCATCGGCATTGCCGCGTTTGTTCGTCATAATGAAAAATCCTGGAATGAAGACATCGTTGATCTGGTTTCCCGCGCTGACAAGGCACTTTACAAGGCCAAAAATCTGGGCAAGAATCAGATGATTCTTGACGATAATCTATAGTTTCCGCAACCTTCCGACCGATAAGAATATCCCGGTAATCACTCGAAATATAATAGCCTTTGGAAAAAACGCAGGCTGTTTGCTATTGATAATAAAGTTGGTTTTTGGTATAGCGGAGCGCAGCGGGTTGGATTTGATCAGCTTTCGCACCCTGAACTTCTTAATATACGGCAACAAATTACTGGGGGATCGTTCAATGGTAGGACAACGGACTCTGACTCCGTGAATGGGGATTCGACTTCCTCTCCCCCAGCCAAATGAAATAAAAAGGGATTTTCCGATTGACGGTTAATCCCTTTTTTCTTGTCTGGTCATTTTGTCCCGCTATAGTCCCGCTTTTTATTTTCGTTCCTTCATTAGCCGCCCAAAAAAGACGGGAATCGCTCCCCGCCTTTTTCGTTATACAGGCTGCAAGTTTGCAGTCTGCACCATCCGTGGTGACACGTTTAGCATCTTTATTGCCGTTGTAGTATCATGTCCGGCAAAACCATACCGATAACCCAGCCCCCGCATTTTTCGTGCTTCATCCTGATCATCAATTAAGCTCATCCATAGAACATGTTCTTCCTGTGTTCCGAATCGCTTCCCGTGGTAATGCCGACGCAGGCCCCGCAAGTAGCCAAACCAGAAACAAGAGAATTTTTCCCGGCATCCATATCAACGTCTCGGTAGCCGATCGCCCGTCCTGGTGGCTCTCAAGAAGCCGCTGCCGGTAATCCGTGCGGATTGCACCCTTTATGCTGACGTAAAGCATCTATCTGGCCCAGGCGTTCGTTAAGCCGCACGCCCGCGCTTCTTCTTGAATTTATCAAGGGCGTTCATGGGAATAAAAATGCGCCCGTTAATCTTAAAATGCTGCAAGCCCTCATTCATCCACCTGTTGATGGTGCGAACGTCAACCCGGCTATCCTCTGCCGCCTCTTTTGGGGAATCCATAAAACTGCCCGATAGTTCTAAAAAATACGGCACCCTTGTGGGCGGTTCCGTATCTTCCCAAAAATCATAAATCAAATACCCACCTTCCACCGTGATCACCTTTTCAGGGCAATTCTTCATCAGGTCAAAAAAATATGCCTTCATGTCGCCGCCGGTAGAGAAGCCTAATTTTTTCATTTCTGCCCTGCCGGATTTGCTCAGTTCACAGCTATGCTTTTTCCCCTCTCTTCCCGATAAATCCAAAACGCCCAAATCAATATTAAAATCTTCCATTGTTTTCGCCTCCTTTGACGGACATCAATAATTTTTTCATACGTGGCCAGCCATCGAGGTTAGAATTACTGCAATTTGCCCTATTCGCTGGAAGTACCTTTTTCATGCTCGCGCCGTTGCATCAAACCTCGAACATTCCCCGTGGTAGTAGAGCAAACATTCCCCTCCGCTATTGTACCGGCTCGCTTCTATTCTAACCATTGTTACAGGGTCATAGGCTTCAGTTTGTAAAGTCGCGCCTTCCTTGTACGCGAAGCCGGTGCTGGCCTTGCGTGCCCTGTGCAGGATGATAAGGTGGTCACAATCGGAAAAGATTGACGCTGAATCCTTCAAGTCCCATGCGGTCATGATGCTATCGGCTTGTATCTTTCGTGGTTGTGCAATCAGGATGATAGGAGTTTCAAGCTCCTCTGCAAGAAACTTAAACGCCTGGACTGCAAGCCCCACTTCCTGCACCTGGTTACTGATAGACCGGCAAAGGAAATGCAAATGATCGAAGCATAGCAACTTCAGACCATACCGCTTGATAGCTGCCTTAAGGGTTTCGATAATCCCATCAAGTGTCGGCTTCTGATAGCAATAGCCCAGGTAAAGCGGCTTTCCCTTGAAATCGATCCGCGCTTTTTCGGTCTCTGCAAAGCCGATCCCCTCTGACTTATTATGACATTGCAGGACCTTATGAATGATCTTCATCGGTCGCATTTCAAGGCAAAAGAAAAGGGAAGGAATGTCTTGAAGCGCGTTAGAGGTGATGATCTGCAAGGCAAAAGTTGACTTGCCTATCTTCGGCGGTGCGCTTAAGACAACCAGCTCCCCCGGCATGAAGCCCGTTTTGATGATCCGGTCAACGTCCGCCCATCCGGTTCTAATTCCGGTTGCCCGATCTGGTCGCTGGCTTTCTTCCCGGTACTTTCTCAGCCCATCGGCAAAGGTCATGATCCCGGCAACGTCGAATTGACGCGCCTGATTGACAAGGCTTTGAAAATCGAAAAGGTCGTGACCGGCCCGGAAATATTCGTTCACGTCCTGGCCATCCGGCAAGACCACAGTGAAACATCGGTCATATCCTAACCGCCGCGCTGCTTCCCTGGCTCCCTTCTGTCCGGCTTCATCCGGGTCATAGCAAAGGATGATTTTCTTGACGGTCTGAAGCTGGTCAATCCACGAAGGGTCAAACGATCCGGCCCCGGTCGTGGTTCCTATGACGTTTTTTATGCCCTGGTCAAGCAAGGTCAACGCGTCAATTTCGCCCTCAGTGATATAGATTTCATCCCCGTGGGTTTCTATGGCGTCGCCGTTGAAAAGGATTGACCGGCAATCCTTGACGCGCCGGAAGTCTTTCTTTGCCGGTGGCAGTGACCGGCTTTTGATATTTACCAGCTTGCCCTTTTCATAGTGGGGTACGCTCAACCATCGGCCTCCAGCCTTATCGATCTGCAAACCGATCTTGAAAGCCTTGACGGTCTCGATACTGATCCCTCTGGCTTCAGTGATGTACTGTAGGCCGTCTTTATCGCCTAATAGCCTCTCATGGGCTTCTATGGCCTTCTTTTCATCCGGCATGGTAGAAGGCTTGCGCTTATCCTCAAAAGCCGCCTTAACGCTTCCCTGTGGCCTTGCAGGGGGTCTTGTTGCCTTAGTCTGATAATCGCCATAATGTTTCTGCAGGGTGATAAGGTTCCCCCGCTCGCTGCATTTATGGCAGAAAAAGGCACCCTCCGTCTGGTCAATGTAAAAGTGGCTTTTCTGATCCCCACAGAAGGGGCAGGTTTTCAAGACGGCCTGTCCTGATTGAATCCGATATTCAAGCCCCTTGCTCTGGATATATTCAAGCGCCGTCATATAATCGTGATTCCCTGGCTTTTGTAGTGGCTGTCAAGCAAAGGGCTTCCCGTTGACTTCATGCTTTGCCCTCTGACGGCGCTGTCCTCGAGCTTCCCGTTATCCCCGTTGTTTCGGATGATCCCTAATAGGTACGCTTCTTTTTTCCCCTGGTCTGCATAGCCCTTTTCAAGAAAGGTCTTGATCCCCGCCATGACCGATTCAACCGGGTAGCGTTCCCATGATTTCAGAATGGAAAGCCTCACGCTGCCGGCAATGCGTTTTGACTTCCTGGTTGATGATATGGCCTGAAATGCCTGGTTGATGGTTCCCTGATCCGAATATCTTTTTTCCAGCTCAGATATTTTAGAAGAAAAATCGCAGGGGGTTTTATTCCCTTCTTGTAACCCTTCTTGTAACCCTTCTTGTGTATCTAATTGCCCTTGTTCGTCTATGGGTCTGCCCTTGTTACTGCCCTTGTAACTTTCTGAATCTTGGTAAGTATCGTAATTTATAATAGAAATTAACAGCCCGACGTATGCCCTTGTTCGGTCTATGGGTCTGCCCTTGTTCGGCAACGTTCCGTCAATCAAGGGTTTCATAAAAATCATGCCCTCTGATTGAAGCCAGCAAAGCATTACGCGAATCTCTTTCAATGTGGGCTTGATAATCCTTCGATTGACGGTAAATGATAGCGCCTCTGCTATTTTATCGTAGGTGGTAACCAGTTCGCCGCGCTTCAAGGCACGGCCCTTGAAGGTGTAGCCTTCCTGGTGGGTGGCTTTCCCCATAAGCCAAATCCAAAAGCGAAGATATGAAGGCTGTTTTTTCCAGATTGCCGAAAGAAAGACCATGCGTGAAAGAAGGAAGTGGCCCCCCGTGACTGTTGCCGTCATCGTTTCGGCCCCCCCGGTAGCTGATAGGCTCGGCAATCATTGAAGCGCGCCGCCATAAGCCGGGCAAGTTCGGCCTCGTCGGTCTTGACTTGGCCCCGGTCGTCTGCCAGCTCCGCCATGAGTAAAAGCATATTTGCCGCAAGAGGTTCTTTCCTGAAGGCCCGGTCATAGTCGCGCCTGAAGTGCCTGGAAGGGGTGAAGGTCGTCAAGGTCGTCTGAATAACCTCCCGATCCATGCAAGGTGATCCCGCCTCGTAAGCCGTTGCAGACTTTGCCAAAGGGCATTGTAGACAACATCCGTTTCAGCATTGAAATAAATCGCTGTCAGATAATTTCCACCTTGGTTAAATTCCAAGATGATCGTTGGGCGCTTGTCTGATAGGGGGGCTGTTGATTTCGGTATCATCCCCGCCCCTATTTCGCGTGACGGTCAGGGATCGCAGCGCTTCTTGACTCCAAAAACTCAGCCAGCATTTGCGTGGGATAAACTACTTTTCGGCCGATCCGAAATCTCCCTGGACATCCCAGGCCTGCAGAATCACTATTCGCCATCGTTTTCTCATTTAGCAGCCCCCCGCTGAAAGATGCGACTTTTGTACGGGCGACGATGGGTGACTTCCACCGGTCAACCATTTGCTGAAAAATTATTTCCATATTTCACCTCACAAAGGGATTTATTTTCTTTTGGGTATATATAAGCATTGACTTTCATTATGAAAATTCCGTTAATCTATAGGAAACGGTTTTTTACATTTGGAAATAGATACAAATATCAAGGCATTAAAAAACCCCCGCCATTATTTGAACGACGGGGGTTTAATTTTTTATTGTCAGATGGTTTTATTTTTTGATTTTAGGACGTCTGCCGGGCTTGCGGTTCGGGCAAAGGTCATTGATCCAGCCACGCATTATCTTTTCTGTGTAATTATGCCCATCACAAGCAGCGGTTATTTCATCACATATAATCATGTCTGCAATCGCAGTGGTTTTGCATCCAATTGAACGGTCTTTCTCCCATAACGATTTAGCAACTTCCCTACAAGCGGCATGATGTTTGTTACTTTCCCGGCCTTTTCTATGGCGCTTCGGAAAGCTTAGCGCTTCATAAACAATGTCAAGACGGTTAATTTCAAGTAAATTAAAAAACCGAATGTCTTGATATATTTTTTCAAACTCATTCTTAAGATATTGCCTGTCTTCAGGTAACATTAGAACATAATCTTTGCATAAGGGATTTATTTTTCGTCGAATTACGGATAGAAACCCAGTGCAACGCTTACCTTTTCTATCATACACAACGCGAATGTGCCCACGCATGACAAATTCTTTTAATTTATCATCGGTAATATTCCATCTTTTCAGTAAATCTTCTTTCTCTAATATTGCTTCCCCAGTAGCAAGCATTATCAAAGAACTAACATTTGCGACTTCAACAGGCTTTTCCATTGATTTTCGCCTCCTGTATGCGCCCTGGTATTAAGCCGGAGAAACGGCCCAGGATAGCCGCTTTCGGGTGCCCCCTATCTCCGGCGCTCTTGCTACAAAAACACCTTATAACCGATGTTCAAAGCCTTGCCCAGGCGCTTTGCCATTTCCTTGCCGATACTCCGCTTGCCGTTCTCCATTTCGCTGATATGTCTCTGAGGAATGCCGATCATATCGGCTAACTGCTTTTGTGTAAGTCCCTCTCTATAGCGTCCGCCGCGAAGGCATACCCCCGGCAAATCCGCGTCCTTATATTCGGGGAACAATTCCCGCCACGGGACAGAATCGGACGTGTCCACGAATCCCAGGGGCTTCAGGTTTTCAATGGCCTGCGCCATGTTCACAATCGGCCCGATGAATCTCAGTTCAACGGTTTCAATAGGGTGCCTTTTCGTGTGTGCCTGCATATATCACCTCGATCAATTTTATTTCCTTCTCCGTAACCTCCCATATTGCCACATAGGTAGGGTGTCCCTTTTTCAAATGGCAATGGTAGCGATTATCAGCCAGGGCGCTAAAATTCGGCCAGTCTCCCCGAATCGGCCCATTTGATTCCATATCCCGGATAAGTTCAGTCAATACCTCTCTTACCCTCGTTGGTAAGTTTCCTACTTGCTTTGCCGTCCGCCGCACAACCTCAACTGTCCATTCCATAATTCACCATATACCAATAATAAGTATTTATCAAGAGCCTATTTTTTGAAGTTCACAACAACCTGTCCGGCAGCCTCTTTCTGTGGTCGTAATGCCAGGCTTAATGCTCTTGCCGCTTCTTTCAGCTTATTTTCGGCCATGTGTGCATATTTCTGCGTCATCACGTTCGTCTTGTGGCCAAGCAGCTTTTGAACGGTGTAAAGGTCCTGCCCCTGCTCGATCATCCATGATGCGTATGTGTGCCGGCAAGAGTGAAAGCATATCTGCAAACGACGGTCGTCAATGCCGTTGTTCAATTTCAATTCGTCAACGGTATCGGAAAAGGTCTTTGAAATCCTGTCTATCTTTACCTTGCGCCCCTGGAAAACATACTCTGACGGCTTGCCTTGCGTCCTGGTTTTTAGCATTGCCGCCGCTTGCTCGGTCAAGAAGGCATAGCGCGAACCGGCTTTCGCGTCTCGGATCGTCAAGGCGCCTCTTTCAAGTTCAACGTCTTGCCAGGTCAAGGAAGCGATTTCCCCGAAGCGTAAGCCACAATTAAGGCTTAAAAGGGTCATGTCGTGAACGTCAGCACTCTTGCCCTTCAAGGCTTCAAGCAGCTTGTCGGCCTCTTCCCGGGTAAGAAATCTCATTCGGCCATTGTCCGGCTTTGGAAACTTCACCTTTGCCGTGGGGTTTTCGCCTTCAAACACTCCCAGCCGCTTCGCCGTGTTGAATATTTGCCGTACAACGGAAAGGGCATATTCAACGGATCGTGGTGACTGCCCGCCCGCTGTCATGTCCCGCTTTAGCTTTTCCAGGTGAAACGGTGCAATGTCTTTCATGGGGAAGTGGCCCAGGCAAGGGGAAATCCAGACTTTGAAAAGCCCTTCTTCCCGTTCGACAGACCTTTCCTTTTTGTCGGCCTTTGCCAATGGAAGGTAGGTGTCTTTGAAAAATGCTCCGAAGGTGACAGCCTCTTTTTCCTGCCGCGCTTTTTCTGCCTTCAATGCAGCCTTGCGAACGTCTAAGTTTACCCGCTTTTCTGCGAGCGTTTGCGGCCCTTGCCCGGCTTTTCGATTTTCCTTTAGTTCCTTTAGCCGGTCGTATGCCTTCGCCGCCGTCCAATTCTCTGAAGCCCAGCCAAGGCCCTCTTCTTTATCCTTCCCGGCCAGCTTGTAACGGATCGTGAAATATTGATCGCGCTTGACTCCGTTTTTCCTGATAGGATGTTCCCGATAGCGTACCCCTGGAAAGTTTGTCTTGATCCATTTTGCCGCCATAATCAGCCCCCTTTCATGCCCTAAAGTTTTGTAATCCGTGCGCCTGTCCCGCTTTTCCGTGTATCTGTCCCGCGTTTTTTTGGGGTCAGGATTTTTCATCCGTTAATTTCCAGTCCCGCTATAGTCCCGCTTTTTTATCTGAAACAGGGTGTTTTTAAGTGATGCTTTAGGAAAGAAGATAAACGATAATTATTTGAATGTCAAGGGTTTTTTGTTGTTAAATGAAATTATGGGAAATGCCAAAAAACGGACTCTGACTCCGTGAATGGGGATTCGACTTCCTCTCCCCCAGCCATAATAAAAACAAAGGGTTGCTGATTTTATTCATTGGCAGCCCTTTCGTTTTTGTGAAGTAATTGTGAAGTAGGCAGATTTTACCGTAGTTGTTCACGTCGGTGATAGGAACCGCGCTATCCATGCCAGCAACGATTCTGAAAGATGAAATCGCTTCAGACAAATTTACAGTTCAGCAGCGGACAACGTAGGCATTACAACCATTTTTTGCCTAATTATCAATCATGATCCGTTTTACGGTTCCGCCGATGTCATCAATCTGCGAAGAGCTCACGCTGTCTGGCTGGACTGCAAAGACCATATCGCCTATAAATAGACCCCTCATCCAGGCCTGGTAATATCGAAAAGGTGGATTGGCTTTATCCATTACGGTGCTGATTCTGCCCAGCAGCTCGAAGCCTTTTCCCAGGTCAACCCGGTATCCGTACAATCCAATGAAGGTCGGGACACCGTAATCAGAAGCGGCGGCAGGCGGGTGCTGATATTCATATAGTTGGATCGGGAGTGCCAGGAGATTCTTTTCATTCCAGAATGTAAATGCCTTGTGGTTGTGCAGTGCTTCGGATTCCGTTCCACGTACGCCAATCAGTTCTTTGTGTAAAAGTTTCGGATTGGCAAAATCAGTGATATCGAACATCGAAAGTTGAACTCCCTGATACCAGGCGATGCCATTTTCCAGTTTCACTTCCTTGCCGATCGCAAGCAGGTGATTTTCGTCCAAAGGATGAATGTAATCCGAGTATCCGGGGACTTTCAGCATGCCTGCTACTCTGGGCGCTGTGGGATCGGACAAATCCAATGTAAACAGCGGATCAATCTGTACGAATGTCACCAAAAACCCCCGCTTGCCAATAAACCGTGCCGAGTAAATCCGTTCTCCGTAAGCAAGATTTTCCAGTTTGCCGATCACCTCCAGCCCCTGTGTACCAGATTTCAGACAGAAGACATGGTTGGCGGATGTCGGAGCGCCTCCCCAGGCATAGCCAGTAGTTGTGGCGATTCTCAGTACGCCTTCGTATTCTCCCATCGAAAACTGATTCAAAAGACTTCCCTGGACTTTACCGGAACCCATGCTTTGGGCTTTGTCACCGTTTAAATCGAATTTGTGTATCACCGTTTCTTCGGTCGTTACAGGAACAATGGTTATGAGCGGTCCCGGAGCGTAGTTCCGTCGCGTGGCTGCCAAGTAAAGAGAACCGGTTGTCGCGTATGCAGTATGGGCGTCTGCCGCCACCCCGACGCTTTGCCACGGATATGACGTGTCATTTAGATTAAATGTAGTTACCGTTACAGTGCTGCCGCCACCGGAGTCATCGGGATGGTAGAAATTCTCAGGCGCCACCAGCAAAGTCGTTTCGGTAACTTTTCCCTGGCTATCGGTAACCTGGACGCCGGGGGCCAAATCCTTGAGGGTTAAGGACGACAGGGCTTTCATATTGGCTGCCATCGTATCCGCCCGATCTTTCTCCGTGCCATCATACCACAGTTTTAGCAGTGGCAAATTGGGGAGGAACTGCTGGATTACATGGAGTTTTCCCCCTGTCAGTCGCGATGAAACAAGCGCTCCATCGATAACTACGTCCTTTTTAACTTGCGGATTTGCCGGATTGGAGATATCTATCAACACGATGCCCGTCTGAGCCTTGACGGGAATCCAGTAAGGCATGCCAACGCGCAGGCCGCCCATGCCGGGCTCGGGGAGCCAGTTCTTTCCACTGCCGTCATCCGGGACGTACAATACCACCAGAATTTGTTTGTAAAGATATAGCGAAATCGTAGTTCCTTTGATATCAACGGCGCCATTTTTTACCATTGCCTCTGCCGGAAAAGCTTTAACTACTATAACTTTCCGATTACCGGCAATATACAAATAGGTTCCGTCTGTTTTCACCATGTCAGACTCATCTACGCCTGCCTCTTGAATGTTGGTTTGGGAATAATCAGCGGCAGTTCCGTCTGTCGGAGCGGCAGTCCCTGCTGCCATTTGCAATTCCACATCGCCTTTATACATAGAACTCGAAAGCACACTGGAGGCATACTGCTCTTTCAGATAGGCTTCAAGCTCAAAGGCAGTGGCAAACGTCTTCAAGGCAGGCCTTTGCGTACCGGAAGTAAAGGAACGCAGAGTCTCTCGGAAATGCGCTCTTGCCTGATCCAACGCAAATAACGCACGTTCGCCCCGGCCTGTAAATACCCCTATCCTGTTTAATTCACCGAACAGATTCTTTAAGGCGGAGCTGGTCTCAAATTCAACGGTGCTGAGGTTCAAATCTACAGGATAATTTATTATTACATTATGTGCTTGTTGAGGAATCTGTATGCCGTTTTCTGGCATGCCGTCCCTATCCAGAGATTGCAATAGTCTGCATATGTTAGTCACTTTGGGATTGGCTTCATCCGAGGCTCCGGAAACCAGATCAACTGGCGTGATTCGCTCCTTGGCTGCAGTCTGTCCGATAACGGTTTCGCCCATGGAAAACGTGATAGTTTCACCTTCCACATACCTAAAAATACCCCCGGCTCCGGTGACCCCTGATTGCGTGGCGGTTCTGTAATCCAGTCCCTCCACCGCGCTGTCAAGAAATACACCCGTCTTTAGCGTTGGAGATACAGGAGCGCCTCCGCTATTCCCGCCTCCGCCGCAGGCGGTAAAAGAAAGGGCAATAAAACTGACTAAAAGGTTTCGCGTAATAATCGACTTAATCATTTCTCATTCCTCCTCGTTTATGTTAAATAATACTCGATAAGAAAGCTATTTTCTTGGCCTGCATAATATTATTTAGGATAGTGCCTTCCACCTCAACTCTGGCGCCTGCCTTAAGTTTATCAAGCTGTCCGCCTGAAAATTCGGTTGAGTTAGTCAATTCAACTCTCTGCAAACCGAACGGTGTGATAATTGCGAAGCCGCTGATCGACTGTCCTGCGTAAAAGAGACTGTCGATGAAACCTTCAATTTCAATATTGCCGTCCTTGAAATCGGGACTCTTCTTTTCAATGATATCAGCCTGTAAAATTGTTAGTGATGTAAGGTTCCCTTTTATCTCAACAAAATCTCCAGGCTGGATTCCTAAAGGACCGAACCGGTCGAATATGGCGTTACTGTAGTCGACAGTGAGGGTATTAATGTTGAAGGCGTTACTCGGCAGACTGCTGACCCGCCCGCTGACTTCAGGTCGGATGATATCGGTTTTCCGTGTGATTCTGGTGGCTTTGATATTGCCGCCGGCATCAGTCAGGCCGCTGATTTCAGCCAGATCATTGGCGGCAAGACCGGCCAAGCCCGTAGTGCTGCCCGGCAGACCGGCAAAGGTGGTTTGCTCGTCAATCAAGATCGTTTGTCCCATAACTTTCAGGGTATTTTTGGCCAGGTCAATACTGTCGATCGGCCCTAGAGCGTTGGGTTCAAATACGATCGCATTGGCGCTACCTGTTTTGCCGTCGGCATCAACGGAACCTTCAACTTTCACGACCATGCCGACTTGTATATCTTTTACATCGCTGGTAAGACCATCCAGGGTAACGGTTGCGCCGGTTGTTTTAAACTCGATGCCGTTTACCATCATAATACTGCTCATTTGGGTGACCGGACCGATGCTGGTGATACCATATTGTTCGCCTGCGCTTGTGCTAATGCTAACGCCACTGCCGCCGATTCCGCCACCGCTGCATGAGATCATGGCCGGAAACAAAGAGAAAATAGGCAAAAATAACAGCCATTCCTTGGCAAAAAGCCTTCTTTTACAGATAAGATATCGTTCACTTTTCATGTCTTGCCCCCCGGTAATGTTGTGGTGGGGGTGTTTTCCATATCTTCTTCAAAATAGTATATGCCCAGCCCCACCCGTTTACGGCCGCTACCTTGCACGACAGGATTTACATCACGGTCACGGATCGCCAACCATTTATTCATTTTTTCAAGGAGTGTTTGGGACTCTTCAGAACTTAATCGTTTAAACTGCTCCAGAACCTCGTCAGGGATGTTGTCATAGGATACCTTGCGCTGATAGAAAGGAGAGATGTTATTCGGTCCCAGATTGTGGCTAATCGTAGCCAGCAGGTCCGCCACATCCGCCCCGAGGATATCAAGTTTTGCCTTTTGATCGGCAGTGGGCAGATAAGCACGGGTCATGAGCTTGATCGTGCCGTCCGCCTTCAGCATAACTGCACCTACGTTGAGCAGCTCATCAAGGACCGCCCTGACCGGCATATCGCCGCTGTATTTTTTTACCAGTACGCTGAAAGAGAAGGCGCCTTCCAGGGGCAGGTCCAGCGGATTATTGTCGCCGCCCAAAAAAAGAGGGTCGCGAATCCAGCCTCCCATTACCCGTGTGGCACGGTTGTATCGTGCAGTAGTGTCTTCATCTATAGGTATATCAAGATCACGAAGTCTCTGCACTTCCTTGCGGGAAAGTCCTGTAATAATAGAAACCCGTGATTTTGTCTGCTTGCGTCGCGGAATGCCAAATTCTTTAAAAGCAACATTTACGTATACCCAACGCACCAGGTCGGCAAAAACTTGGTATGAAATACCATGGCGCAACAGGATCTGAACCAGTGGCCTGAGAAGCTTCAGAATGGCATTATTTAAGGTATCGGTAATGGCTGAGTCCATATTTGGGAATATATTCCCAAATATGGACCATGTCAAGAATTATTTTTGGGTACTGAACTCAAAAAAATCGCCTTACTGCTTACTGTAAGTACAGATAATAATTAAATATTAGTTTTATTTTCCTTATTAAATATCAGAAATATACATGATAACGGCATGATTCATAGGTAAGATCACAAAGCAGCTTACCGTTCGATCCTTTGTTCATAATAGGGCTGCCCGAAAAAAAGAAGCTTTTGGACTAATCCTGGGTAGGGAATATTGGGGAACTTTATTTATGATGATATCTTATTGCTTATCTCGTATTCCTGTAGTTCTTATACGGGCCCCGGCAGCCGCTTGGTGATGAATTCATGATGCGACGCAAAATGCACCAGACTATACAACGCCAACGGAATGCACTGGGCGCTCTTTTTGACCGTCATTTTAAGAATCGTCCAAAACAGCCGCCGTCGCTGCGCATCGCCCCAGAGATAGTGTTTGATGACGTATACGCCGCTGAACAGGTAGGAAATATGGGAGGTGCGTATCCCGATCATGCGGCTCACCGCCGAGTTATGCCGGATTTCGTTGAGATCGACTTGCGCCAAAAAGGCGCGATACGCGTTGATGAAATGTTCCGGGGTATAGACGGTTTGCAACAGGCTCAGATACCGGGCTTCCAGTTCCGGCTTGCTCATCTGTTTGGGAATGATGTTGGTCAGAAAGAAATTATTGCCGTATTCGAAGGGGAGCAGCCGCCCTTCCTGCTCAAGTCGGTGCCACAATTTCGTCCCTTTCGGCGCCATTAAGATGCCCATCATCGGCAGCAGTAACCCGGCTTCCTGTAGAAACACGCGTTGTTCCTCGAAAATCGCCAGATCGTCGGTGTCAAAGCCGACAATCATCCCAGGAATGATGATAATCCCGCGTGACTGCACTTTGCGCACCGCCTCTTTGACATCATCTTTCAAATTATGGCGTTTATTCGCCGCCTCCAAGCTCGCTTTCCGCGGCGTTTCAATGCCGACAAACAACCCGTGAAAGTTGGCGCGTTTGAACAGGTCTAACAATTCGTCATCCTGCGCCAGATTGATGGTCACTTGCGTGGTATAGCGCAGCGGATAGCGGAACGTTTGATTCAACTCGATCAAGCGGCGCAGCAACTGCTTGGCGTAGGCGCTATTGCCGATAAAATTGTCATCCGCAAAGAAGATTTCCAGGGTCCCGCGTTGCACTAATTGCGTGATTTCCGCCGCCACTTGTTCCACCGTTTTATACCGCATTTTGCGCCCCAATAAGGCCACGACATCGCAAAACTCGCAATCATACGGACACCCGCGCGACGTCTGCACGATCCCGACGCCGTAACGGTCGAGGCGCACCGAATCCCAGCGCGGGAGCGGCAGCGTCTGGATGTCCAATTTCTCCGGCTCTTCATACAACGCGCGCGGCGCGCCTTGCGCCCAATCCCGCAAAAATTCCGGCCACACGCGATCCGCCTCACCCACGATGACGACGTCGAACATCCGTTGGCTGTCCTCCGGATGACTGGAACAATACGGCCCTCCGCCCACCGTGAACACGCCGCGTTTCCGAAATTCCGCGGCGATCGTCGCCATGCGTTCCTGATGAATGGTGTACCCCGTAATGCCGACCAGATCGCAGGGCACGTCATAATCAATCGGCGTCACTGCTTCATCCACAATCGTTACTTCATAATCGGGCGGCGTGAGCGCGCTGACAGTCGCCAACGCGAGTGGCGGCATCAAAGCCGATTTGTGAATCAGCCGACACAAGCCATTCAGCGTCCAAAAATTATCCGGTGATTGCGGATTGATCAACACGATTTTTTTCATAGCTTTCTTTCAATTAGATTCTTACTGATCTCGTCTTCCCGGATCTTTTTGAAACTGGACGGCTGCGCAAAAGCACGTAGGTCGCCCCTGCACCACCGTCATACGACTGAGCGCTGGCGTAGGCAATAACCCGTTTAAGCCAGTAGCTATTGTTGAGCCATTCCCGGACTTTGTTTTTCAAGACCGACTCTCCTGGAGAAGAAAGACCACGTCCATGAATGATCAGGACAGCATTCTTCGCAGAATTTACCGAAGCTTTCATGAACGACTCAAATACTACTTTTGCTGACTCTACATTTAGTCCATGGAGATCAATATGAGCCTGAATGGAAAAATCCCCCTGGTGCAACCGCCGGGTGAAGTCTTGATGTACGTTGTACCCAGTACCTTCGATATACTCAGGGGTATCTGACACGATAAATCCCTCTCCATGATCTACAAGCCTCACCAGTTGAGATAATACTTCGTTTTCGGGAATGTATTTGGGACTTCCTTCCGGTTTTACCTCAATATTTTTATCAGCAAAAGATTCTCTTGCAATGGGATTAACCCCTTCCATCGCTTTAAGAAATATCTGATCTTCTGGCTGAGTATCGGATCTTGTTTCATTTTCCATCTGAGATACCTGCTGAACAGGCTGGAAAGGCGGAAGGTCTTTAAGGTCAACCAAGCTCTTCAGACGATTGAACGGATTATATATTAACGTTGATTTCATTGGAAGTAGATATTACCATGGGAACAAAAGGAATTTCAGGAATCGCTGGCGGCATATTGATTGGCATGGCTTTCGAGCCTACCGCTATTATGGTAAAATTAGCTTATGCACTGTTCGGAGATGCGGCCGGATCAATCGTCAGTCAACCGATTGAAGTCTAAGCTCGTGCATGTTTTACATTAAGAGGAGAAAGGCTCTACGAAAATCCACATCTTTCCTCCGCAGACGTCTCCGCCGCGTGTACCCAGGTCGTCAGTAAGGTCAGCCTCGACGAGAAGAGGTTTCTTTTCGGTGATCAGGCAACGCAGGGCGGCGCTGCGCACATGATTTTCGCCGCACCCTCCCCCTATCGATCCATAGGTCGTACCATCGGCACAAATCAGCATCTTAGCGCCAGTCTCGCGCGGGGTTGAACCGGCCGCCCTGACAATCGTCGCTAAACATGAGGGGATGCCCTGCTTATTAAGCTCCATTAGCTGCGCAAATATCTCTTTGTCGGTCATACATCACCTCTTACAGCTTTGCTTAAAGCTTTGGCCTGGGCCATTCCCTTGCGTCGCACACAAACCAGTTCAGCCGTAATGGAAAGGGCGATTTCTTCCGGAGATTCGGCGCCGATGGGAATACCAATCGGAGTGCAGACATCCGCAAGCCGCTCCTTTGGTATGCCCTGCTCCGCCAGCATTTCCAGTACAAAACTGACTCTCCGGCGGCTGCCAATTAAACCTATATAGGCTGATTCATAGGGCATTATTTCATTGAGACACTCGACATCATGCTCATGACCGCGAGTAATGACAACAAGATAGGTAAGGCGATTTATGGTAATGCTGCGCAGGGCGCTGATAAAATCATCCGCGATAACCTGGCATCCAGGAAAACGTGAAGTATTGGCAAAGTCGGGGCGATCATCAAGCACGGTGACAGCAAAACCAACTTCTTTGGCAAACCGGGCCAGGGGAATGGCTATGTGGCCTGCGCCACAGATAACGAGCTCCATTCTGGCGGACATAACATCAAAAAAGACAGTCAGGCCTTTTCTCACTTCAATAAGCTGCTTCTTCTGGTCTTTCAGGATCTGCAGGGCAAAACCTGTCAGCAAGCTATCGGTTTCTGATTGACCCGTCCCCCCTTCCAATCTGCCGCCCGGGCGAATGATAGCTTTAATTCCGGAAGCGATTGAATCATCAGAGGATGAGATCACTGTGGCCAAGCAGAATGTTTGCGCCTCAGCAAACAAAGCGTTTATACGTAAAAGTATATCCATAGTTAAAATCCATCTTAACAAATAATTAGATAGCCTCATAACATATGGACAAATTGAAAGCAATGATTATCTTAAATGAGTGATGATTCGCTGCAGCAGGATGCCGCTTCTAAAAGTGGTTACGCTCTCTTTCAGCGGAACTACTTTATGGAGAAAAAATTCAATAACGGAGGATAGGACATATGACTATAATTCAGGAACTTATCAAGATCATGAAGGATTCTATGGGGGATAGGGGTATCGTTGTTGAAGATATTCGCATAGGGATCTTTTATACCGCAGCCAAGCTTTCTACGGGAGACGCCGGAGTAGCCTTCACCCCGAGAGACCTGGAAGACTCTGTCTGCTGCCCTCATTCCGCAGCTAAAATGCCGGCTTCCGGAAAGCTGAAAGGTAAAAAAGCCCTGGAATTGATGAAATTGGCAACGAGCGATATCGCCCTGAAACGCTCCGTCGGGATAGCGGTTCTCAATGCTCTTTCCGCTTTGAAAATGAAAGAAGAGGAAATAAAAGAAGGCCGTATAAAGAAAGGCGCTGATGCCCTGGATGTTGTAGAGGTTAAAGAGGGCGATAAGGTCGCCATGGTGGGGGCCTTCGTCCCTTTTATTAAAAAGCTCAAAGGAAGGTCGGAAGAGCTGTATGTCATAGATAAGCACCCCCAAGCATTAAAGGCAGAAGAGCGTCATATGTGGCGCTCTCCTGCCCTGATGCGGGATATAATGCCCCGCGCGGATATCGTTGTTATAACTGGGTCATCGATGGTAGAGGGAGGACTGGATGAACTTCTTTTGGCATGCACAAAGGCGAGAGAAATTATATTGGCCGGGCCTACGGCCAGCGCCTGGCCGGAGCCGTTTTTTAAAAGGGGCGTCACTGTGATGGGCGGAATTTCCATCCATGACTCGGACAGGCTGCTTCAGGTGGTCAGCGAAGGCGGGTCTGGTTATTTCTTTACCGGCTCTGCACGCAAGGTAGTCGTAATCAGAAGAGGCGATTCTTGATCGGATAAAAAATCACTTTTTCTTATCCAGGTTTAGACACTTGTGACACAATTTATATTTTTTTGACAATCTCGATGAACGCTTCCAGAGTTTTTAAATTGTGGCAAGGAAGAAAATAATCGATATAGGGCATCGCGGCTGCCATGCCCATGCAGAGAGGCTGATAGCTGTCGTATTTTAGGTTGGGATTAAGCCATATAATCTTTTTGAAACCCTTCTTGAAAATCGCCATCTGCTTTTTCAGCGTTTCAATGTCGCCCGTATCCCAGCCGTCGCTCAGTATAACCAGAATTCTGTTTCGCTTGCGCAGCTTGCCTCCATGGGAGCTGTTGAAATCACGGAAACTGCCGCCTATGTTTGTTCCCCCGGACCAGAAAAGGACGCTCTGGGAAAGCAGGGAAAGAACAGTGCCGATAGACCTGTGACAGAGTATGTCGGTTATGCGTTTCAGTTGCGTGCCAAAGACGAAAGTCTCGGCATCCCGAAGGTATTTTTGCAGTTCATAAATGAATTTAATCAAAAAAGTGCTATATATATCCATAGAAGCGCTGACATCTGCAATGAGCACCAGCTTTGAATGTCTTGGTTTCCTGTCCTTGGTGAATATCTTAATAATCTCACCGCCTTGCTGCCGGGACTGACGGATCGACTTGGGAAGATCGATAATCCTGCCCGTCTTGCTCGGCTTGAAACGCCTTCCCAGTTTCTCTTTATCATTGATGCGCAACCATTTGAATAATTCTTCAAACTCCACAAATTCTGACGGGTGAATATCCTCGAAATCTTTTTCCCGAAGCGCTTCTGTTAGCGAATAAGTTGGCAGTAAAGTTTCCTCAGATGAATTGTCTTGTTCTTTGTCATCCGATTTGTTATCCGATTGTAACTGAATTTTTTCGCTTTCTTGAGATTCGTTCTGATCATTTACCGATCCCTGACGCTCTTGAGCGCTTTCTTCAGGGCAGCTTTGCTTCTCTATCGTATTCTGTTCCTTAACAGGCTCTCCTGAAGCGTCGTCTCCCGGCATCGAGGCGTTTCCTCCTCCACTCCAAAACTGTGCGAACAATTGATCAAAGATGGGGAAGTGCTTGTTGCTCACCAGCATCGTGGCTTTGAGCGTCATGTAAAATTCCGAGAGTTTGCTGATGTCCACGTACTGCAGGGCAGCGATGGCGTCAAGTTCCTTAGCGGTGTGGACTGGCACCCGGTTTTTGCGCAGCAGATCGGAAAATAGCAGGATCCGTTCAATTAAATTATGGGCGTACGCCTTAAAATCTATTTCCGTTAAAAATTGTGCAGGAATGTAGTGAGACACGTTATTCCTCAAAAACGGTTTTAGCTTTCTCCAGCACCTCGGTTTTTGTATCTTGAAAGTGCTTTACATCTTCTTTGAACTTAAATAAACAGCCGCACGTAAGGTCCATGACCTTTTCATCAACATCCTCTTTTTCAAGGATAGTAAGCGCCTGAGACCAGTCAAGGGTCTCAGCTACCCCAGGCCGCTTAAAGAAATCCTGCTCTCTTAACGGCGCCATAATGCTGGCGATTTTCTTTGCGAGCTGCCCGGTGATCCCGGGGATCTTTGCCATAATAATCTCCATTTCCCGTTCCGGTGTAGGATAGTCAATAAAATGATAAAGGCAACGCCGTTTGAGAGCATCGTGAAGTTCCCGTACCCGGTTGGAGGTGATAATCACGAGGGGCTTATGAATTGCTTTGATAGTGCCCATCTCCGGTATAGTAACCTGAAAGTCCGAAAGAACCTCCAGCAAGAATGATTCAAACTCCGCATCTGCACTGTCGACTTCATCAATCAGCAGCACCACCTCTTCCTGGCTTCTCACGGCCATCAGGAGCGGCCGCGGTATGAGGAATTCATCGGTGAAAATGTCTTCCAAGTGATATGTCTGTCCACATACTTCAACGGACTTTATCTTCAGGAGCTGCTTAGCATAGTTCCACTCGTATAAAGTAGCGGCAGCATCAAGGCCTTCATAACACTGAAGCCGGATCAGCTTTCTGCCAAGAACATTGGCCAGCACCTTGGCAACCTCTGTTTTGCCAACCCCCGGCTCGCCTTCCAGAAGCAAGGGTTTTTCCATAGCTAAAGAGAGGTATATAACAAAGGCAAGTTGATCATAGCAGATATAGGAATCTTTTCTCATTGTCTCTTTGATCTGTTCTATTGACAGTGTTTTTTTCATTAATTGCCTCCTTCGGTAACTGGCATGGTTAATATTTACTCCTACGCCTTTATAAAAGTAAAGCGTTTTTTTTGATAGGAAATTTTTGGTAGTTCGTTGCCTCAATAACCTCCATGCCCGGTTCGGGCACAACGTAAGGATGAAAATCACCCCCACCCCTCCCTCCCCCATCGAGGGGGAGGGAGGGGTGGGGGGTTTGACAAAAAACCCCTTGAACATACAGTTCATATGAGTTACCCTTGATAATATCGTATAAATACGAATCCATCATCATTTCAGCAAAAATAAATGAAGACAGGAGGCTTTGGATGTTGCCGACACGATTGAATCACCTGATAATCGGAATCAAAGGGGCTGGAGATTTGGCGAGCGCTGTAGCCGTGAGGCTCTACATGGCCAATATGCGGCGCATTTTCATGATGGAGATCCCCTATCCTCTGGCCGTAAGGAGAGGCGTCTCTTTTTGTGAGGCCATACATGAACAAATTAAAACTTTAGAGGGAATCGAGGCAGTAAGAACGGATGACGCGGAAGCTGTGCGACGCAGTTGGGAAAAGGGGCGAATTGCCGTAATAGTTGACCCCGAGTGGCTAAATCAGAAGATATTACAGCCGGAAGTCATAGTGGATGCAATTGTGGCGAAGAAGAATCTGGGCACCGCTAAATCGGAGGCTCGTGCAGTCATCGGATTGGGTCCGGGGTTCGTTGCCGGGACCGACGTTCATATGGTTATCGAAACTAACAGAGGCCATAACCTCGGCAAAGTCATTACTTCGGGGACTGCCGAGGCAAATACCGGGATTCCTGGCGCCATCGGCGGATACACGGCGGAACGCGTGCTGCGGGCTCCGGTTAAGGGCCTGTTTCGCGCCAGGCTTGAGATTGGCGATACGGTCCAGCGCGGAGAAGCGGTGGGCGACGTAGCCGGCATCGAGGTTAATGCCGGGATCAACGGCGTCGTCCGAGGTCTGATACGTTCCCCTATCGAAGTGGCGGGAAGATTGAAAATCGGAGACATCGATCCCAGAGGGGATAAAAGCTACTGTTACACAATTTCCGATAAAGCCAGGGCCATAGCGGGGGCTGTATTGGAAGCTGTACTTAGGATATACAACGTTTGACTTGGTCCCCCGTCTGAACAGGGAAGCAACCGTTCATTGCGGCGCATTTTCCTCTAAGAGCCGGCATGACGTGATTTTTACGTAATATTTTCTTGACAAATTGAAAAGACGGTATTACTACACCAGGCAATGTGCGGGCATTAGAAAGGAGGGGTATAATGATTAGGAAGCTACTCAAGGTATTTTTATTGCTGGGATGGTGGGGGGTTTTTCTGTTGTCAGCAGTTGGAGAAGTTCTCGCCCAGCCCCATGACCCGCTCTATGATCTCTGCTTTACAGGAAAGAGGGGAGTTGCCATAGGGTATTATGGGGCTATCTTGGTAAGTGAGGATGGCGGGAATCAATGGAAGCGGGTGCCCAGCGGCACCATAGAGATACTGGCATCTCTTTCCTTCCCTGACGCCAGCCATGGATGGGCGGTGGGAAACATGGGCACCATTCTGGCTACCTCCGACGGGGGCCTTACCTGGAAACCCCAGAATAGCGGCACCTCGCATTACCTTTTGGGAGTTTATTTCGTTAATTCTCAAAAGGGCTGGGCGGTGGGAGAGTTTGGCACCATCCTCCAAACCCAGGACGGAGGGGCTCATTGGCAGGCCCAGCAGAGCGGGGAAGCTGACTTGTTGCTGGAAGGTGTGAGATTCCTGGACGAAAAAAGAGGCTTTGTGGTAGGAGAGTTTGGCGCTATTCTGGTTACCTCCAATGGGGGGGCCAAATGGACCAGCCTATTACAGAAAGCGGAGGAAATACTGGATATTGAGTCCCTTGGAAAATTGAGACCTACCCTTTACAGCCTCGACTTTCAGGATGATAAAATAGGGGTGGCAGTAGGGGTAGGCGGTTGTATAATAAGGAGTCAGGATGGAGGAAGGACATGGAAAGATGTTCCCTCCCCCACCGCCAATCACCTCTACCGAGTGAAGTTTATTAACGGAAATCTTTATGCGGTAGGACTGCGGGGCACCTTGCTTGTAAGCGCCGACCAGGGTCAAACCTGGAAACCTCTCCCCCTTCCCCAGGAAGTTTCAGTTAACTGGTTCTATGGGGTAGCGGGCAACGCCGGGGAGGTATTTTTGGCAGGCGAAAATGGCAAGGTTCTTAAACAAAACAACGGCAAAAGAAAGTGAGGTGGCCTATGGACTGGTTCGCTCGATTTGTTATTCGACAACGTGTACCTATTATAATAATTACCGTGCTGCTCACCCTGCTTTCCGTTTATTTTATGAAGGATTTAGGATTCAAAACCGTCCTGGAAAGCACCCTCCCTCCCGAGCACCCCTATGTGCAGATTCATTTCCGGTTTCAAGGGATGTTTGGGGGCGCCAACACTATGCTGGTAGCCGTGGAAAGCAAGAAAGGAGACATCTTTAATAAGAAGTTTCTGGAAAAATTTAAATTCCTGACCGATGAGATCAAATTTTATCCCGATGCCGTTACCTCCCAGGTGATTTCCATTTCCCGGGAAAAGGTGAAGAATATCCGTGGTGTAGGAGGCGGTGTGGATATCCGCGCCTTTTTTGAAAAGGGGGTGCCTCATACAGAGGAGCAGATTGCCGCCTTAAAGGAGAACATCTTTTCTGATGAGTCGGTTCGGGGGATTCTGGTCTCGGCTACTGGCAATGCCGCCCTCATCATTGCCAATTTCAAGGACAACATCGATTACCAGAAGCTGTTCGGTTTTCTTCAGAAACTTAAATCTCAGGTGGAAGACGATGATATCAGGATATACATGTCAGGCCGGCCGCCCTTGCTGGGGTGGATTTATCATAATAACTTCCGGGCCTTCATTATCTTTTTGGGGAGTGTGCTGGCCGAACTGCTGTTAATTGCCGCGTGTATGCGACAATTTCACATTATTTACACTCCCATGCCCGTGGTATTGGCCCTGTTAAATGCAGTCTGGGGCTTTGGGATAATGGGAATGGGGAAATTCAATTTAGATCCCCTGGGGATGGTAATCCCCTTTGTAATCGGCGCCCGGGTTATCTCCCATTCCGTGCAGATGAACGACCGGTATGGGGAACATTACCTTGAATTGGGAGACAAGATAGAGGCTTCCGTCGCCGTACTTAAGACTATGTTCATCCCTGCTTTTGCTTCTATTTGCACCGATGCAGCGGGATTGTTTATATTGTCCCTGGTTCCCATCCCCCTGCTCCGAAGCCTGGGGTGGATCTCCGGTCTCTGGTTGCTCACCGCCATATTGGGAGTGACTATCTTGCATCCCATTTTCTTTTGCTATGCTCCGCCTCCCTATATAAAGCAGCCCAGAATGGATATATTGGGAAGAACCTTAGCAAGAGCCGGCAAGTGGCTTATGGGAGAAGGCAGACGCAGAGGCGCCCGCCACAGTATCGGATTGGTATTGGTAACCTGGGTGGTAATTCTTGTAGGGAGTTTGATATTGGCCCGGCAGGTTCAGGTAGGGGACGCCCATCCCGGTTCTTCCCTGCTCTGGCCGAGTTCTACCTATAACCAGGATGACGCCCGGATCAATCAGCTTTTTCCAGGCACCAACCCTATGTATGTGATCCTCGATGGAAAAGCGCCCGGGGCATTAAAGGAGCCGGAGGTGCTTCGGGCTGTCGAAGCCTTCGGACGGGAGATGGGAAAAAGCGAGGGGTCGGGAGGAAATGAATCCCTGGTGGCCATTGTTAAAAAACTTAACCGGGAATTCCACGAAGGGGACCCCAGGTGGAGTTTCCTTCCTTCTTCCCAGGAGAAGTTAGCCTTTTACCTGTGGATGTTTGAATCCAAGAGTGAGCCGGGGGACCTGGACCGGTGGACCGATATGGTTTATCAGTATGGCAACATCATCTGTTATTTCAAAGACCATAAAGGTGATACTATCCGGGGGGGCATCAACCAAGCCAAGCAATTCCTTGCCAGCTATCCCATCCCTGCCGAGAAGGTGGCATTCAAGCTGGCGGGAGGCATTGTAGGGGTTACAGCCGCTACGGATGAGGAGGTTGGCAAATGGTCCGATCTTACCTTGTGGATTGCTCTGTTTGTGGTTTGGCTATTTTGTGTGGTCCCCTACCGTTCTTTTCTGAGGGGGTTCATTTTGCTTGCTTCCCTGGTGGCCGCCAATTATGTCACCCTGGCTTTTATGGCAGTAACTAAGATGGGCATGACCATAAATGTGCTGCCGGTGGCGTCTATCGGAGCGGGATTGGGGGTGGACTACGGCATCTATATACTCAGCCGGATCGACGATGAGCTTAAAAAGGGCTTTAATATGAATGAGGCCATTGAATGTGCCCTTTCTACTACCGGACGGGCGGTGCTGGTTACCGGTCTTACTGTAGTGTTCGGAATTATCTTCTGGTACTTTTCGGCAATACGCTTCCAGGCAGAGATGGGCTTTCTGCTCGCCTTTCTTTTAGTAATAAATGTGTTTGGAGCGGTGTTTTTAGTTCCCGCCTTGGTATATCTAATATATAAAGTCAGGCCGTCGCTCCTTTTAAAAGCATTAAAATAAGGAGGTAAGTAATGAAAAGAATCTGTTTAGTTTTTGGTTTAACGGTCCTGTGGCTGGGGGGGTTGGCCTTTTCTGCTCATGGGTTTAACCTGCTGGATGACAAGCTTTCCATCAGTGGCTATGTGCAGAACCAGAGTTCTTACCGGGTAGGGGGAGGCTCCGACCAGTGGGTAAGCAGTGAAAACCGGCTCCAGGTGGAGATGGATGCGAAGTTGCATCCTAATTTAAAGGTGCGGGGGATCTTCCGCGGCACATACGATGCGATCTATGACCTGCGAAGTGACAGCGACCAGTGGAGTAGAGATTATGCAGGCTCCCGTGATATCCTGAGCACCGATTATAAAATGCGGGAGCTCTATGTGGATACCGCCTGGGGAAAGTGGGATTTTCGGATCGGCAAGCAACAGGTGGTATGGGGGGAAACCGATGGCCTGCGTCTCATGGATATCATCAATCCCCTGGATATGCGCCGCCAGTTTATTACCCGTGACTGGAGGGATATCCGCATCCCCCTGACGATGGTTAAGGCAACTTACGGGATTAGCATGCAGGACAACGCCTTTCTGGAATTGTTGTGGAACCCCGGGGATGTCAGAAGAGACAATATCTATTTTGACACTACCATGAGCAACGATTACAAATCGCCCTGGACCATCTCCACTCCCCCGGGGTTAGTAGGACTAGCGGCGCCGGGACCAGGGGGAGCACCGTCGCTGAGGGCTGGGGGAGTAGTGTTGGTGGAAACGGAGGATACCCCT
>DATESZ010000137.1:0-4277 GCA_035283845.1 Syntrophales bacterium
AGCACGGTTCTGAGAGGGGTCAACGACAACTGATGTAAGGTTGAGATAATGTGGCACCGCCGGGAAACCAGGCGGAAACGGAGAACACAAACATCGCCCTACAGCGTTGGGAGAAACTGATCTACTCGACAGATTGAACCACGCCATTAAACAGAGGTGCTAAGTGCCATCTGTCAGAGTGCCGAAAGAATTGAAGGAGGAGATATTCTTTTTAACTTTTACGGTGTATCGTTGGTACTATTTGTTTGATAGACACGGCCGGTGGGATATCCTGACTGACTCGCTAAAATATTGCCAGGCTAACAAGGCCTTAAAAATTTACCATTTTGTATTCATGCTGAACCATATCCACCTGATCGCAAAAAGCAGTGATATGATCGGCTTCATCAGAGATTTTAAGACCTTCACCTCAAAAGAAATCAAAAGGAACATCGTAGAAACAGAACCTCATATTCTCAAATTGTTCGAGAAAAGCGGGGCGTATCACTTCTGGCAAAAGACGAATATGCCGGAGGTTATCAGGAGCGTAGATTTTTATCTTACCAAGGCGCAATATGTAGAACAAAATCCCGTTCGGAAAAGATACGTTAACAGGGCAGAGGATTGGGTATATTCATCGGCAAATACAGAAAGTAATGTGTTGAAACTGGAAAGTATCTACTGATGAGAGAATTTGCTAATGGTGTGGTTCAATCTGCAAGATTGAACCAGCAACGGGACTAGCAACGGGTTCAATCTGCAAGATTGAACCAGCAACCGAAAAAGGGGTCGTTATCGAAGAGAATCGGTAAATGATGCGACAAGATATTCCGGGAGGTGGATCATGAAAATGAAAAAGGCGTTCATTGCGGCAATGATCCTGCTGCTGACGACTATTGCCCAGGCCGAGCGGGGTTAATTGCAGGTCGCCGTTTCTCCCGTGCCGCCGCATCTGACGGCGGCGGTGCAATTCACCGAGCCTTCAGGGAACAACATCCTCGATGCCGGGGAGACGGGGAAGCTCATTGTAACGGTCCAGAACCGGGGCAAGGGAGATGCCTTCGACTGCCGGGCGGAACTCAATATCCAGCCCAAGATAAACGGCCTCTCCTTCGAGCGGAGCGTTCTCATCGGGACAGTGCCGGCCGGCGGGACGGTGAAAAAGGATATCCCCATCACGGCCGCGGATGATTTGCCGACGGCCGGCGCCAGCCTGTCTTTAGACATCAGGGAGGCCAATGGCTTCGATCCCAATCCGCTGAAGGTATCTTTCCAGACGAAGGCCTTTGTACCGCCCGAACTCGTCATCGCCGATATGGGGGTGAACGACCAGAACGGCAACGGGCGTGTGGAACCCATGGAGATCGTGGAGATCACCGTCCGGGTGCAGAATATCGGCCAGGGCGACGCCCGGGATGTCTTTGCCGACGCGAAGCTGGGGCAGAACGTCTTTGTCGCCGGCGACAGCCTGACGCACTTTGAGCTGGGCGGCCTCCCCTCGGGAAAGTTCAAGGACTTCAAATTCATGTTCTACACGAACAACCGCATCGGCGGCGGCGAAAAAATCCCGGTGACCGTCAGCCTCGGTGAGGCGCGCCCCCGGTTTAAGAACGAAAAAGCGCTGGCCCTGGTCATGAATGCCCCCCAGAAAAAAATCGAAGAGGTCGTCGTGAAGGGACAGGATGCGCCGCGGCGGGAAGATATTCAACTCGCCGGAGGGCTTTCCGTCGATGTGGGCATGCATATTCCCGAAGGTGAGAAGGCCGGAAAAGATGATGTGGCTGTCATCATCGGCAACCGCAACTATGCCGCCTCCGGTTCGCCGAACGTGGACTTCGCCAACCGTGACGCCCAGGTCATGAAGGAATACCTGATCCGGACCCTGGGCTATGATCCGGAAAATATCCTCTATGCCGAGGATGCGACCTTGAGCAAGTTCAATGAGCTCTTCGGCGGGGAACGGGACTACCGGGGAAAACTGTTCCGCTTTGTGAAGGAGAAAAGCTCCAGTGTTTTCATCTATTACGTGGGGCACGGGGCGCCCGATCTGGAGACGAACGAGGCCTACTTTGTGCCCGTGGACGCCAATCCCCGTGACTTGAAATCGAACGGCTACCGCCTCCAGACCTTTTACGACAACCTGGCGAAAATCCCGGCAAAGAAGATGACCGTGGTGCTCGATGCCTGTTTCTCGGGAAATTCCGAAAAAGGGCTCCTATTTAAGGACATCAGCCCGGCCCTGGTAAAAGTGAAGAAGGAATTCCAGGGGCCGGCCAATGCCGTGCTCATCACCAGCGCCGCCGTGGATCAGGTTTCCACCTGGTACCGCGAGAAAAGGCACTCCCTTTTCACCTATTATTTCCTGAAGGGCCTCCAGGGCGAGTCCGATGCCAACGGTGATGGCAGGATCACAGTGGGCGAGATGGACGCCTACCTGAAAGAACAGGTGCCCTACATGGCCAGGCGGCTCACCGGCACGGAACAGCAGCCCGTGGTTACCGGCAGCCCGGCTGGTGTTATCGCGGTGTTGAAGAAAGAATAAGATGAAGATTGGTTGAATTATGAGATTTCCGTACGGACACCAATAATAACATCAACCTGTTTTATGTTGAGAAACCGGTCTACTCAATTCAAATACCTTTTCAGGGGTTATGGGAAGGTCTTTAATCCTTATCCCTACCGCATCTTCAATGGCATTGGCTATAGCCGGGGCGGGGAGGGCTACTCCAGGATTTCCTAACCCTTTGGCCCCAAAGGGACCGTCTTTTGCCTTTTCTCCTACCAAAAATACTTCAATTTTAGGCACATCTAAGATATTGGGTATCTTATAGTCTGAAAAATTGGGATTGACTATATTCCCCTTATCCTCAACCAGCTTTTCGATCATAGCATAACCTATGCCCATAGCTACTGATCCTTCAATTTGTCCCTCTGCGAGCATAGGGTTAATGGCAAAACCTAAATCGTGCGCCGAGACGATCCTCAATATCCTTACCTTTCCATTTTTTGGATTCACCTCCACTTCAGCCACCTGAGCTGCAAATGTATGGATCGGGGCAGATGGAAAGGCATGCCCCTCTACTGCCTTTTGGTCATGGGCAGGGGGTTCGGCGAAGAAGACGCCCCGCCCTGTGATTGGACCCCCTTTGAAATAATGGCCGGCCATTGACACCTCGGAAATAGTCACCCCCTTTTCCGGGACTCCCTTTGCATGAATCAGCTTATCACTGATCTTTAGGTCGGCCGGATTGGCCTCAAGCATTGTCGAAGCCAAATAGAAAAGTTGCTGCCTACAGTCAGCCGCTGCCATCCTGACTGCATTTCCCATGTTATAGGTAACTCGATCCCCAATAGTTCCCGTGTCGAAGGGGGTGATTTCAGTATCTACAGTTGATACGCTGATCTCTTCAAAAGGCGCCCCTAACTCCTCTGCAACCATCTGAGCTAAAATAGTGCTTGAACCCTGGCCAATGTCCACAGCGCCTATAACCAAGTTTATGGTTCCATCCTCATTGACCTTCACCAGGGCGCTGGAAGCCATTCCCAAGCTTTCATACTGCACGCAACTGATGCCCTTGCCTCTATTCTTTTCCTTGGTCTTTTTACCCCAGCCAGACTGCTGGGCCACCTTCTGAAGGCTTGCTTTGAGACCTACGTTGTGTAGCACTTGACCTGTTGCAGAAAGGTCTCCATCTTCCACAGCATTCATTAACCTGAGATCAAGAGGATCCTTTCCCAAATCCTTTGCGATGATGTCCATCTGAGATTCAGAGGCAAAATTTGTCTGTATCACACTGGGGCATCGCATCCACCCGCAATTTATCTTGTTTGTATAAACGCAATAGGCATCCACCTTTATGTTCGGTATACGATAAGGCCCTACTGCATAGGTAGACCCCAAAGAGGCAACGCCCGGCCCAGGCCCTGCATAACCTCCTGTATCATAGATGATTTTGGCCTGCCTGGAAATAATTGTGCCATCTCTTTTTACCCCGGTTTTAAGTTCTATAACAGAGGCATGGCGGGGACCGGAGATAGTAAACTCTTCTTTCCTGCTAAGGGTTATCTTTACCGGCCGATTCGTCTTTTGAGCTAAAAGGACGCAATAGGGCTCAACTGATATATCAGTTTTCCCCCCAAAGCCGCCCCCTGTCTGGGTAGCTATGACTCTTATCTTATTCAGAGGGATCCTTAAGGTCTCAGCCAATTCCGAGCGGATTGAAAAGGGGGCTTGAGAGCTGGTCCAAACGGTCACCTTTCCACCAAGGTCGACAGTGGCTAAAGATGCATGGGTTTCA
>DATESZ010000138.1:0-9107 GCA_035283845.1 Syntrophales bacterium
TGAATGAAGATGGTCAAATTACCCTTTTTAGCGGCGTTCCCGACAACGGTCAGGGAAATCACCTGATGATGGCCATGGTGGCTGCGGAGGTGTTGACGATTCCCCTGACAGACGTTAACGTGGTGGCGGCGGATACCGAAACGACGCCCCAGGACCCCGGGAGTTATTCCATGTCGGCCGCCTATGTCTCCGCCAACGCGGTGAAAAGGGCAGCCGAAGATGCGAGAAGACAATTACTTGAAATAGCAGGAGAATTACTTGAGGCGCACGTGGACGACCTGGAATTGAGAGCCGGGAAAATCTTTATCAAGGGCAGTCCTGACAAAAATATTTCCGTCGCCAAGACCTCCTGGGGGGCACTGGACAGAGGTAAACATATCATCGGGACAGGTTCCTGGAAACCCGATGTGGGTGGCGGCAATAAGATCGATTTTGTCCGTGGAAAAATTGACGGCCAGATGACCGGCGCGTTTGCTTACGGAGCTGTGGCCGTGGAAGTGGAAGTGGACGTGATTACGGGTAAAGTGCGGGTCCTAAAGGCCGTAGCCGCCCAGGACTGCGGCCGCGCCATCAACCCCCAAGCTGTTGAAGGGCAGATAGAAGGTTCCATGGGCTTTGGCGTGGGTCAGGTTCTTGGCGAAGAGTTATTCTGGAGCAAAGGTTCGCTCCTGAATTCCGGCTTCGTCGACTATGGAATTCCCACCTGCCTCGATGTTTGCGGGCAAGTGGAGCCAACTATCGTTGAGTCCGTGGATCCAGAGGGCCCTTTCGGGGCCAAGGAAGCGGCTGAAGCAGTTGGGGTGGCTGTTATCCCGGCTATAGTTAACGCCATCTACGACGCTACGGGAGTGGTAGTCAAAGAGCTGCCTATTACCCCCGAGAGAATGCTGCAGGCGCTGGAAGAGCAGGAAACTCTTCGGTGATGCGGTTTATTTCGTCCTTCCCGTTTTTCGTCCGATCCTCTGCGTTTGACTTCGAGCAGCGAAATCGACATAGTTCTTTTGCCGATAAGCCTGAATTCTGGATGCTATAATCAAAGAGCCAACAGCCGGCGTCCCAAATGAAAATGGGTAGTTAGACCGTGATTTTAACCGCCCATTTTTACTGAGGAAAAAACTCAAATTTTGGTGCCGAAGCCCGGACTTGAACCGGGACGAGGGAACCCCCACTAGACCCTGAACCTAGCGCGTCTACCAATTCCGCCACTTCGGCATAATGATTATTTATAAGGTAATGCTGATGCGGCCTATCTATAATGTTCTTCCGGAGGTTGTCAAGCAAAAAGGGGGGAAAATAAGGAGATAATTGGTCTTCAAAAATAACAGCAACTATGCTACATCTCCTGAGAAAGCGAAGGAGTAAAGGTTAAAAAATCTCTATGCATGTATTCACGGGAACCGAAGGCATTCCATCTGAATTCAGGAAAGCCTTTATAACCATAGGCAATTTTGACGGCGTTCACCTGGGACACCGTTTCATATTTCAAAAACTTATTCTGGAAGCCCATAAGGAAAACCGGAAAGCCTTGCTTGTTACCTTTGTTCCTCATCCTAAAATGCTTCTGCATCCGGAGAGAAGACCCTTTTACCTCCTTACCACCATTGAAGAAAAAATAAAACTTCTGGAGGCTTTAGGCCTCGATGCCCTGATCCTTATCCCTTTTACCCTCGAATATGCCCAGACGACAGCCGAATCGTTCATCCTCGATGTCCTTTGGAAAAACTTTCAGGTGCGGAAAATATTTATCGGCCATGACTATAGGTTCGGAAAGGACAAGAGAGGGGATGAGGATATGCTCACGGCTTTCGGAAAAAAACTTGGTTTCGATGTTGCCGTCATCAATGCCGTGGCTGTGGGCGACACGGTCATCAGCAGCACCCGTATAAGAGCGGCCATTCTTGAAGGGGATGTGAAGACGGCCGCCATGCTCCTGGGCAGACCCTATAACGTGAGCGGTACCGTCATAGAGGGAAAACGGCGCGGTGCGGCGCTGGGATTTCCCACAGCCAATATAAAACCGAACAAAGAGCTGCTTCCCGCAAAAGGCGTTTATGCCGCCATCGTAAACCTGGAGGGAAAAAGATACAACGGCGCCTTGAGTATCGGACTAAACCCTACATTCGGAGACGTCCAGCTCTCTATGGAGGTGCATTTGATGGATTTCAACGGCGATATCTATGGTAAATACGCAGATGTTCTGTTTATCGAGAGGATCAGGGGGGAACGAAAATTTCCCGGCCCGGAAATGCTGTCCCTTCAGATTAAAAAGGACGTGGAAGAAGCAAGGGATATCCTGAAATCCTCCGTTGCGAACTTTCCGCTTTCGGATTAATCGGTCCTATGAGATCTTTTTGGCCTCATATACAGACATGATCTCGCTCCTCGTAAACACGGCATCAACCCGCGCGACGTAACGTTCGATGTTTTCCCTGCCTCCTTCTTCCCGATCAATCAGGGCGATGACGCGGTCGATGACCAGCCCGGCGGCCCGGGCGCGTTCAATGGCCGCCATGGTGGACCCGCCGGTGGTAATGACATCGTCGATTATCACCACCCTTTCCCCAGGGATTACATCCCCTTCGACGGCGCTTTTTGTCCCGTGCTCCTTAACATCCTTTCTTATAATGAAAGACTTGATGGGGTTGCCCCGCTGATAGGAGATGAAGGAAAGGGCATTGGCGATGGGATCGGCGCCCAAGGTCAACCCTCCGGCGGCGGAAACATCGGCATCGGAGAGCATCTCGAAAAGTATCGCACCTATAAGGTTCATTCCTTCCGGATCAAGGGTCGTGGGTTTGCAATTGAAATAGTAATTGCTAGTCCTCCCCGAGGCTAAAGTAAAAGGGGGATTTTCGCTGTACCGAAAGGATTTTTTCATGATGATTTCCGCAAGCCTTATTTTCATTTCCTGAAAACTGAGATTCACTTGTTATTTCCCCAGATCTTGATCAGTTGTTGCACCACCCTTACGGCATCCACACCGTCTTTCGCGTAGGCGGCGCCTATGGATGAGGCATAGGAGCCGGTAACCACTGCGCCTCCCACCAAAAACGGGCAGTTTAACCCTTCTTTCGCCGCCAGATCGATTACCTCTTTCATGTTGACCATTGTGGTGGTCATCAGGGCGGAAAGTCCTACCACCTGCGGGTTATGTTTTTTCATGGCCTCGATTATCATCTCCACCGGAACATTTTTGCCAAGATCAACGACCAGGTAGCCGTGGTTTCTCAGCATAAGCGCCACGATATTCTTGCCGATGTCATGAACGTCCCCCTTCACGGTAGCCAGGACGACAACGCCTTTGTGTAATGCTGCGGTTTTACCATCGGCGAGTCGTGGCTCCAGAAAGGCAAGGGCCTTTTTCATCGCCTCCGCTGCGGCAATAAGCTGGGGAAGAAAATATTTTTTTTTATCGAATAGTTCCCCCACCTTTACAATGGCCGGGATCATTGCCTCGTCAACGAGCCTCCTTGCGTCCGCACCGGAGAGCAACGCTTCTTCCACTAATTTGATGATATCTTCCCGGTTCCCTTCCTCTATCGCTGCGGCAACCCTCTGGAAAGGTGAGAAATTCTGCGTCGCCTGCTTTCCCTCCTCAACGGGAAGCCGGGAAAACCGGGCCAGGTACGATGCGGCATCAGGATCTTTACTCAGCAGCAGGTCGCCTGCCGTTTTTATATTCATGATCTCCGCGCTTCCCGGATTGGCAATGGCCATCGTCAGTCCCAGGGCCTGCCCCATTGCCAGGAATGCGGCATTCACCCATTGCCGCTCCGGCATGCCAAAAGACACGTTGGAAAGGCCGAGCAGAGTGCGACATTTGAATACGTTTGCGCACCAGTCAATCGTCTTTAAAGTTTCCACCGCTGCCCGGTCGTCGGAGGCCACGGTCATCACCAGGCCGTCAACAATGACGTCATCCCTGGTAAATCCAAACTGACACGCCGCTTGGAATATATCCTTAATGACCTCCGCTCTCCTCTCGCATGTCGCCGGCAGTTCGCCTTCCGTCAAGGGAAGGACGATGAACATGGCGCCATATTTCGCCGCCAGCGGTAGAAGTCGCGAGAGCTTTTCCCGCTCTCCCGATATGGAGTTGATGAGACACCGGCCGGGATAAAGCCGGAGCGCCTTTTCTATGGTTTCCGCCCGGGAAGAGTCCACCACCAGGGGTATGCTGGTCGTTATGGAAAGCAGGTTAATGATCTCCACTATGGTTTTGACCTCATCAAGCCCCGGGACGCCCACATTGACATCTAAAAGGGAGGCACCCAACTCCTCCTGCTCCCGTGCCGTCTGCCGGACAAGGGTCATTTTTCCCGCCAGCAGCTCCTGCTGCAGGGCCTTTTTACCGGTGGGGTTCAATCTCTCACCGATGATATGAAGCGGCTTTCCCTCATCAAAGAGCCGGTAACTTCTGGCGGAACTTACGGCACAGAGGGATTTCCTGCGGGGAGGCACGGGCGCCAGGCCTTCCACGTCCATCCTGAGCCCTTGAATATGGTCGGGCGATGTGCCGCAACAGCCGCCTAAAAGGTTCACACCGGCGGCGGCAAATCTCCTGCCGAAGGCGGCAAAGGAGGAAGCGTTCATATCGAATACTGTATTTGCGCCTTCCAGCCTTGGCATACCGGCGTTGGGTTTCGCTGTCAAGGGAACTGTGGCGTATGGTTTCATAAGGGAAATCAGCTCCAGCATGGCCTCCGGCCCGGAAGAGCAGTTGCAGCCCACGGAGTCGGCTCCGAGGCTCTGCAGCGTAATCAGGGCGGTTACCGGGTCGGTGCCGTTTAAGGTGCGGCCATCATCTTCATAGGTCATGGTCACGACGGTAAAATAATCACAGCTCTCTTTAACGGCGAGCAGCGCCGCTCTGGCCTCCTGGATATCCATCATTGTTTCGATAACAAAAAGATCTACCCCGCCTTCCAGAAGTCCTGCCACCTGTTCCTTAAAAATGGCCACGGCTTCTTCGAAGTTAAGATCGCCGAAGGGTTCCACAAAGTGCCCCGTAGGCCCGATGTCGCCGGCTGCGAAGCCACCCTTTCCCGCGCTGCTTTTTGCCAGACGTGCCAGGTCTCTGTTGATTCCTTTGACATTGACCGCCCCGTGCTGGGCCAATTTTGGACGGTTCGCTCCAAAGGTTGAGGCATATATAATATCGGAGCCGGCCCGCCCGTAGGCTGCGTAAATATCCTGAAGAACGGCCGGATGTTCCAGACACCATAACTCCGGGCACGACCCGGCCGGTATGCCGCGTTTCTGCAATTCCGTTCCGATCGCTCCGTCAAGAATCAGGATTCTTTTCTTTATGATGCTCCTAATCCTGTTTTTTGCGTTTGCGTTCAATGTCGATAACCTCGAAAATGGTTATTTCCCTTGTACCCCGGCCAATGCGGTCACTGATTTTTCTGGTATAAGGACAAAGCTCTGCGTGATTTCTACACCTATCCGTTCCATATCTAACAGCCGGAACATGGCAGCCTGATTTTCCAGGAGAAAATCGCTATAACCGGCGGAAAACCTTTTTTCCGTCAAGATTTTACTCTCCCTCCGCAACTCCCTGGCAAAATACGACATGATCCAATCGAGGGAGGCATCAACCATTTCACTGGCCGTGGCATCAAAAACCACACTGCGGCTGAAATTATCCCGGGTAGCGCCTTCCTCAATGGCTGCCATGACCTTTCCGCCGGCCGTAGCGCCCATAAGGACAACTTCGCCGCATTCCTTAAGGAAGCGCGCCAGTCGCCGGCTCCTGAAAACCTCGTCCCCTTCCTGCCCGGCCAACACAACTTCGGAATCGTTTTTTTCCCCCAAAGAAAGGCGCAGCCCCACGCCGCGCAACCTGATCAGGGAAAGGGCGCAGGCGATATCTTTTTCCACCTCCGCCTCCTGCCTGGCCCGCAGCGTAGTGACACCTTTACGGTAGCCAAGACGCCGGTAAATACGCCTGCGGGGCGTCTCAATCATGATTGTATCAAATAAAATAAGGGGATGCATTCCAATCATTGTAGAAGCTCGAATTTATTTATAGCCGGCGAACCAACCGTGGAATTTTGGTGACATGATATCAATTATTGTCTATTGTCATCGATCTGCCGGTGAATTCTGGAAATTGGCATTATATCGCCCGCTTACCCTACAAATGTTTTTTAGTCTAATTTTTTTCTAAAAGAAAAAGGAATTCTCTATGTGCTTTCTCTGAATCTCTGATCCATTCGTCGGTCCATTTCATCCCAGACATCACATTTTTTTTGTAATCTACTTCAATGATCTCAATTATTGAACCATGCTCCCTGAGCACTTGATTCAATTCCTCAGTTGTAGCCCTTCCTCCTGAACTGTAAGATAGGATAATCCAACGGGCATTAGTACATTGAATCAATCGTTCAATTGCTTCCGCGACAATCAATCTTCCACTTTCATTCCTTCTGAACTCTTCAAACACTGAAGCTGATACTGTGTCTGATGTATCATCACGTCTTTTTGCCTTACCGAAGATTTTGGGATTGTCATACAGACATATTGTCGTCCAAAGATGATAATATGATGCATATCTCACTCTTGATGGGGGCATCTTCTCATTATTTGATCCATAAGGAGGATCAAAATATGCAAGATCAACAGTGACGTTTTTCAATATATCAAATATATCATTTCTAAAGACTTGATGTACTTCATTATTAACGAAGACACTTGGTACCTTGAGAATCAAATCATTATACGATCGTGGTGACCAATCCTGGAGGTAAGAAACAAAGTGTCCGATAGTATTATCTACATGATCAAGAGCAAGAATCAGACTAGTTAGGGCAACGGCCTTCTCAACTTTCGATAGTGATAGAACCTCAATTTCCTCCCTGATCGCATCAAGCTTTCTCGTGTTATGAATCTGCCATGGTTTCTTCAGACCATCTGCATGTACGGCGCAACCTCCGTTAGGTAGCCCTCCGTAATTCTCAGTAAACCATCCATCAATTGGCTGCACTGAATTTAAATGATTGATGAGATTGCTATATGCAGTCTGTTTCTTGTTGTTAAGAAGGTAACAAATGCCGAATACCTCGGACCAAACAGCTAAATCATTACAAATAACTTGATAACCGCTTTTAGCAAATGCCTGAGAAACTCTTGTTGTTCCTGAAAATCCATCTATAACAGTCTTCGCATTAACCTTCTTAGCCAGCATGAGGATACAAGGCAATAGTTTTAGCTTAGACCCTGTGTACTTGATTCCTTCTGTTTGAGGGGTAAAGTCACTGAATGCCTGTTTGGTTTCCATATTACTATACTTTTACTGCTCCCTTATTATATCTGGCAATATGCTTCATGAGCCCGCCGTCATTGATAAGTTCCTGCATAAAAGGCGGAATGGGATTGACGCGCAGCGTCTGTCCGCCGCCTACGGCGATAATTCCATTGTCGCCGTCCACTTCTATCTGACTGCCGTCGGCAACCATATCCCATAGCCGGGCGGACTCAAAAATCGGCAGCCCCATGTTGAAGGAATTACGGTAAAATATCCGGGCAAAGCTTCTGGCAATAACGCAGGAGAGGCCGGCTGCCTTGATGGCAATAGGCGCGTGCTCCCGCGAGGAGCCGCATCCGAAATTATTGCCCGCCACAATGATGTCGCCACGACTGATCTTCCTGACAAAATCAGGGTCGGCGTCTTCCATACAGTGAGCTGCCAGAATCTGCGGATCCGACGTATTTAAATAACGCGCCGGAATGATAGCGTCCGTGTCGATATTATCTCCGAATTTCCAAACCTTTCCTCGAAAATTCATTTCCTGACCCCTTCTTTTCTATAATTCGTCTTCTATAATTCATCGGGCCCGGCGATCCTGCCCAAGATGGCCGATGCCGCAGCCACGGCGGGGTTGGTCAAGTATATCTCGCTGCCCGTATGTCCCATACGTCCCACGAAATTTCTGTTCGTGGTGGCAACCGCCTTTTCTCCCTTTGCCAGTATGCCCATATAACCTCCCAGACAGGGACCGCAGGTGGGCGTACTGACGGCAGCCTTCGCATCGACAAAAATCTCCAGCAACCCTTCTTTCATGGCCTGCCGGTATATATCCTGCGTGGCCGGGATAACGATCAGCCGGACATAGGGCGCCACTTTCTTTCCTTTCAGGATCTCCGCCGCCACCCGGAGGTCTTCAATTCTTCCGTTGGTGCAGGACCCGATAACCACCTGATCTATCTTCACATCCCCCACTTTGCTGATACCCCGCACATTGGAAGGCAGGTGGGGAAAGGCCACCTGAGGTTCAATCTGAGTCACGTCAATTTCGATTACCTGCGCGTATTCGGCATCCGGATCGGAGGCATAGAATTTATAATCACGCCTGGCCCTTTTTTCCACATAGTCCCTCGTTAGCCTGTCGGGGGCAAAAATACCATTTTTCGCGCCCGCTTCAACGACCATATTGGCAATGGTAAAGCGGTCGGCCATGGTAAGGCAGGAAACCGTTTCACCGCAAAATTCCAGCGCCCGGTAAAGGGCGCCATCCACCCCGATGAGGCCGATGAGGTGGAGGATCAGGTCTTTGCCCGATACCCATTTGTTCAACGGTCCATGAAAAATGACTTTGATTGTCTCAGGAACCTTGAACCACGCCTCTCCGGTAAGCATGGCCGCGGCAAAGTTGGTGCTGCCCACGCCGGTAGAAAAGGCGCCCAGGGCGCCGTAAGTGCAGGTATGGCTATCGGCGCCGATTATCAGGTCTCCCGGCAGCACCACTCCCTGCTCCGGCAGGAGGGCATGTTCAACGCCCACCTCTCCCACTTCGTAGTAATAGGTTAATCCCTGCTCTCTGGCAAAATCCCTTAGGATCTTGCTCTGCTCGGCAGAACTGATGTCCTTATTGGGAGTAAAGTGGTCCGGCACCAGCACCACCCTGCCTTTGTCAAACACCTTCGCAGCGCCCGTTTTTCTGAATTCGGCAATGGCTATGGGCGCCGTTATATCGTTTCCCAGGGCAATGTCCACTTTGGCGTTTATCAGCATTCCCGGACGCACTCCCTGATGGTCCGTGTGGGCGCAAAGTATCTTTTCCGTAATGGTCATCCCCATATTCCATCTCCCCTGCTTAAGTTTG
>DATESZ010000139.1:0-6246 GCA_035283845.1 Syntrophales bacterium
AAAGAATTATCTTTACAATTGTTTTCATTATTTTTAGGGGCTTGACAGACCTACGTAAGTTCCGGTCACTTACTGCATGGTCAATGATGCTTGGCACGACAAAGGGCGTGACCGGGATAATTGGAAGACAGAGAGAGAGAGGTGACTCCATTTTTTTAGCATGCGAATAGCGGTGCCTTTACTCGAAGTTGAGCCGATTGAGACGCCTCGTAGCCACGCATGGTAATCTAATGGCAACACCAGTTTGCCGGGCGTGTTTATGTCGGCGCCGGGTCCCTACTAGCGGGACTGTGGGAGCGTGGGCGGTGGCGGATAAATTGATGCGCCTTGAATGAGATTTTGCTGCAAATAAGGGATCAAGCGAAGCATAATATTCAATATTTTCTGTAATTAGCGGATAATATCATGTTGTAAGATATCAGTAAAAATGACTTGACCGTCTTCTGATTACGGTATAGTTACTTTCAGTTATGAAGCGGATGTAATGGATATTTTAAATCTTTTTAACAATATTAAGAGGGACATATGGATTCATTTCATTAAACCACCATTTCTCATAAGAAATCGGGGTTTTTTATTACCGGGGAGTAGTCTCTTACATATTATTTATGACAAGTGATCAATTAAAACCTAACGTCATCGTTTATGGTCCCATCTTTCCCGAACCGGTGCAGGTGATCACCACCATCCCCATGGGCGAATCCATCAAACTGATCGGCAAAGGGCTGAAATCAGGGAAAGTCCATGAACCTATCCTCAGCATTGACCAACTCGCGACGTTGGAAGCCACCCCCGAAAAGGAGCCGTTCGACGGCGATCCGAAGCATTTCCGCTTGGGTATTGAGGCCCTGCGGTTGGCCCTGGCCTATGAGTATGATCCTTACTTTACCCTTTCCATTGCACGGGTCGATCCGCTGCCTCACCAGTTGGAAGCCGTTTATGATTATTTCCTAAAACTACCCCGCATCCGCTTTCTCCTGGCCGATGACCCCGGCGCCGGCAAAACAATTATGGCGGGTCTCCTCATCAAGGAACTCAAAATCCGGGGCCTTGTCAAACGCATCCTGATTGTCACGCCCGCCAATCTCGCCTTTCAGTGGCAGCGTGAACTTAAGGACAAATTTCGAGAGAATTTCGAAGTTATCCGCAGTGATATCCTGCGGGCCAATTACGGTTCCAATCCCTGGCAGGAAAAGAACTCGGTTATCACCTCCCTATCCTGGGTGTCGCGGATTGAAGACGCCAAGGACAGCCTCCTGAGAAGCCACTGGGACCTCATCATTGTCGATGAAGCCCATAAGATGAGCGCCTACAGCCCGGAAAAGAAGACCCTGGCCTACCAGCTCGGCGAGGAGCTATCGGAAATAACTGATCACTACCTGCTCATGACGGCTACACCCCACAAAGGCGATCCTGACAATTTCTGCCTTTTCCTCAAGCTCCTTGACAAGGATGTTTACGGCGACGTGAAGAGTCTGGAAGAGGCCATGCGGGTTCATGAGGCGCCCTTTTACCTCCGTCGTATCAAGGAAGCTTTGGTCACCTTTCCCGACCCCGAAACCGGGGAGGTCAAGACGCTCTTTACGAAGCGAAACGTTCAGACCATCGAATTTCAGATCGATGACGAGGAATGGGACTTCTATGACGCCTTGACCCGCTACGTGGAAGATCAATCCATTAAGGCGGCGGCTGATGATTCCGCCCGCGGCCGCGCCCTCGGTTTCACCATGGCCATGTTGCAGCGCCGTTTCGCCTCCAGCGTCTATGCAGTGCGGCGCACCCTGGAACGGATGAAAGATAAAAGGGAGAAAATTCTGGCCGATCCGGATGGCTATCGCAGGGAGCAGATTTCAAGAAAGTTGCCCGATGATTTTGACGACCTGCCGGAAGAAGAGCAGCAGGAAATCATCTCGCAACTGGAAGACGTGGTAGCTTCCGTCGATCCAACCGCCCTTAAGGAAGAGATTCTTCAGCTCGGAAAACTCATCGAACAGGCACAATACTTGGAAAAAAGGGAGATAGAATCCAAGCTGGTCAAATTGCGGGACGTGCTCATCGCGCAAAATATCTTCAATGATCCGCGGATGAAGCTGCTGATCTTCACCGAGCATAAGGATACCCTCGATTTTCTGATCGCAAAGCTGCGGGAATGGCATCTGTCCGTTACCCAAATACACGGCGGTATGAAGATCGGTGATCGCGATACGCCCGGTACGAGAATTTACGCGGAGCGTGAATTCCGGGAAGACTGTCAGATCATGGTGGCCACGGAGGCGGCCGGGGAAGGCATCAACCTCCAGTTCTGCTGGTTTATGATCAACTATGATATTCCCTGGAACCCCATGCGGCTTGAACAGAGGATGGGTCGCATCCACCGATACGGTCAGGAAAAGGACTGTCTGGTATTGAACTTCGTTGCTACCAACACCCGCGAGGGCCGCGTCTTTCAGAAACTCTTTGAACGGATCGGCAAGATCGAAGAAGACCTCGATCCGAAACGGACAGGGAAAATTTTCAACGTCATTGGTGATATTTTCCCGGCAAATATGCTGGAAAAGATGCTGAGGGATATGTACGCCCACAACCTCACTGTGGATGTCATCACAAACCGCATCATTCATGATATTGATACGGAACGATTCCGTAGCATCACCCAATCAACCCTGGAAGGATTGGCCAAACGAGAACTCAATCTCTCCGCCATCGTCGGTAAATCAGCCGAAGCGAAGGAAAGACGGCTTGTTCCCGAAGTCATCGAAGACTTCTTCATTCAGGCGGCCTCCATCACCGGTATTCATCCGAGGGAAACAACCAAGAGCGGGCATGTCTATCGCGTTGGGCGGGTACCGCGGACCCTCTGGCCGATAGGCGAGCAGTTGGAACCGCAATTCGGCAAGCTGGGGCGCGAATACCGGCACATCGTCTTTGACAAAAAACTCCTTACCGACGACCCGACCCTGGAATGGGTCACGCCCGGGCATCCCCTATTTGAAGCAGTCCGGGAGGACGTCTTTTACCGGGTGCAGAATGACCTGCGCCGAGGGACGGTCTTCTACGACTTGCAACGTTCGGAGCCGGCAAGGCTGGATGTGTTTTCCATCGCTATCCGGGATGGGCGGGGCAACATACTCCATCGCCGTCTTTTTGTCGTGCAGGTCGATGTGAACGGCGCGCTGACCATCCGCCAACCCACCATATTCCTTGACCTCAGTCTGGCGCCGGCGGTAATCCCGACACCCGATGATGCGAACTTGCCCACGCGGGATGTGGTCGAGCAGGAGCTTATCCAAAAAGCCCTGAATCAATTTCTTGAAGAAATTCAGATGCAACGGGAAAAAGAAACCGAAGTCATCTCCCGCCATATTGATATAAGCTTAAATGAGCTTATCAACCGGCAAAATCTCCGCATGGGCGAACTCCTGGAGAGCCAGCAGGCCGGTGACGCAAGTCCGCTCTTGGCCGCTAACATCAAAACGACGGAGGACCGTTTATTTGAGCTGAATGCCCGTCTTGAAGGCAGGCGGGAAGAACTGCGTCAGGAGCGGCATTGTACGATTACCGACATCCATCATCTTGGCCGGGCCTGGGTGTTGCCGCATCCGGAACGGCAGACGCCCAATGTCCAGTCGTTCATTCGCGACGATGAGATTGAGAAGATTGCCGTACAAGCAGTCATTGCCCATGAAGAGGCACGGGGATGGCAGGTCATCAGCGTGGAGCTGGAGAACAGGGGATTCGATCTCATCTCCAGAAGACTCCACCCGGAAGATCCCCAGACCGCCATTGAAGTGCGGTTCATCGAGGTCAAGGGACGCTCTGCCGTCGGTGAGGTGGCGGTGACCACAAACGAATACAAAACAGCCGAACGTCTGAAAAAGGATTATTGGCTCTATGTCGTCTATGATTGCGCCACGACGCCGAAAATTCATCCCATCCAGGACCCCGTTCGCCTGGGTTGGGAGCCCCTCGTAAAAATAGAGCATTACCATGTCGGTGCAAAGAAAATCCTGGAGAGTTGAGAGTGATTGATTATGACGACGTAAAGAAATTGGCATCAAAGGGCGAAACCCTCACTGTTGAATTCAAAGGAGAGGAACACGGGCAGATCAGCGACAAGGAGATCTATGAAACGGTTGTCTGCCTGGCAAACGGAGACGGGGGTATCATTCTGATCGGCGTGGAGGATGACGGACGGATTACCGGGTCGTGTCCGCGACACGGAAAATCCACGGACCCCACAAAACTTCAGGCCGCCATCTTTAACAACACGGAACCCAGGATCAACACTCGCATCACCATCATACCCACCCCAAAGGGCAACGTCATGGCCATTGAAGTGGACCGTTATCCGGAGATTTGCGCTACCCGCTCTGGCCTTTGCCTGAGAAGAACCATGGGCGTCCGGGGTCCGGAATGCATTCCCTTCTATCCCTATGAGCACATCAGCCGCCGTTCTACCCTTGGGATCATCGATTTCTCGGCGCAACCTTGCAGTGAGGCTACATTTGACAACTTGAACCCCCTGGAGTTTGAGCGGCTCAAGCAGACGATCACCCGGCTGCGGGGCGATCAGGCCCTTCTGGAATTATCCAATCCTGATATTGCCAAAGCATTGCAGCTTGTAGAAACAGTCAAAAGGAAGATGATCCCCAATTATGCGGGGTTGTTGCTCCTTGGCCGGGAAGAAGTCCTGTGCCGTTTGGTTCCGACCCATGAGGCGGCCTTTCAGGTTCTGGACATTCACAGCGACGTCCGGGTCAACGATTTCTTTCGTAGTCCCCTGCTTGCCACCATCGAAAACATTCAGCAGCGTTTCGACGCGCGCGTCGAAGAGGAAGAGGTGATGGTGGGGATGTTCCGCCTACCCGTGCCAGAATATGGCCGCATCGCCTTTCGCGAAGCCATGCTCAACGCCTTGCTGCATCGGGACTACGCCCAGATGGGCACGGTTTTCGTTCAGTGGCAACACGACCACATGCTGATCACGAATCCCGGCGGTCTGCCGGACGGAATTACCCTCCAGAACATCCTGGTTCACGAGCCCAAAGCCCGCAATCCTTGCCTTTACGATGCCGCCAAAAGGATTGGACTGGTGGAAAAGACGGGACGGGGCGTTGACAAGATCTACAATGATCAACTCCGCCTGGGCCGCCCCGCGCCCGAATATGGGCGGAGCGACGCCAGTGGCGTCCGGGTGGTCTTGCATGGGGGAAAAGCCAACTTGGAATTTGCCCGCTTCGTCTATGAACAGGACAAGGCCGGTTCTCCCCTGACGCTCGATGAACTTCTGATCCTGAACCAACTGGAAATCGAACGGCGCATTAACACCAATGCTGCCGCGGCATTGATCCAGAAACCGGAAGGGGAGACAAGGGCTATCCTGGAGCGGTTGACAGAGAAGGGTCTGGTAGAAGCCAAGGGGGAAAAGCGAGGGCGGGTCTATCATTTAAGCGCTTTGCTCTACGACCATTTCGGGGACATCCCCGGTTACGTTCGCACCAGAGGATTTGATAAAATTCAGCAAAAACAAATGGTATTGACGGCGCTGAAGGCTGCAACAGATGGAAGAATCACACGAGAAGGAGTCGCTGATCTGTGTAAGGTCACCAAACCCAAAGCATACCATCTCTTGAAAAAGATGTGTGATGATGGAGAGTTGGAAAAACACGGCGAAAGCCGCGGGACATATTACACACGGAAACGCACGAAAAACACACGAAGCACCTAAGTAATCGCACCGGTGCGATCGCGCTGCGTTTATCCTGTGTTGAATGAACAATAGTTATAAGTATCCCCAGACGTTAGGAGGCAGGTCATGAATAATGTCTTAACCATTGAAGAGATATTCAGCGGACGACTACTGTACGTTCCTTCTTATCAGAGAGGATACGCATGGGAAGATAGGCAACTTTCAGAATTTCTTGAAGACTTGGAATTTCTCGGTGATGATAAAGAACACTATACGGGGACTCTTGTTTTGCATAAGGAAGATCAATCCACTTCTATAATGGATAAAGAAGGAAAAAGTTACACTCCTTGCAATGTAGTAGATGGTCAGCAACGACTGACGACGGTTGTTTTGCTGCTTGATGCTATTAGTCGTGAAACCCTCTGTGCCAATATAAGTGAGACACTTCCCCCCCAATAGTTTAGTGTAGGGCGGGAAGGAGAAAAGTAGATGGAAAAGAAAGAAGTCATGGTTATGAACCTTAACACAAGAGTTGATGAAATGGAAGGAGCCCGTAG
>DATESZ010000140.1:0-7981 GCA_035283845.1 Syntrophales bacterium
TGGCCCTTTTACGTCCGGGCCGTACAGTCCGTTATCAACAGAAGCCTGAACATGTTTACCCTGATCGGTCTCGGGGTTTCGGTGGCCTACCTATACAGCCTGATTGGCGTGTTGTTTCCTCAGCTTTTCCCCGCGGCGATGAGGACAGCAGAAGGTACGGTTGGGGTCTATTTTGAGGCGGCAGGCGTTATTGTTGTTTTGATATTGCTGGGGCAGGTATTGGAACTGCGGGCCAGAAGCCGGACAGGCGCGGCCATAAAGGCGCTGCTGGGTCTGGCGCCGAAGACCGCCCGAAAAATGGAAGCTGACGGAAATGAGAGCGATATCCCTTTGAAGCATGTAATGAAAGGCGATCGTCTGCGAGTCCGGCCGGGGGAAAAAATTGCCGTGGATGGTGTCGTTCTGGAAGGAACGAGCAGCGTCGATGAATCGATGATTTCCGGCGAACCGATACCGGTTGAGAAAAAGGCGGGGGATAAACTCATCGGCGCTACGGTCAATGGCACCGGTTCACTGATCATGGAGGCCCAAAAGGTAGGCGCCGAAACCCTGTTGTCACAAATTGTGAAGATGGTGGCTGAGGCGCAACGAAGCCGGGCGCCGATCCAGAAACTTGCCGATATTGTCTCAGGATACTTTGTGCCGGCAGTGATCGGCATCGCTCTTGTTGCTTTTGGCATCTGGTACTTTTTCGGTCCTGACCCCCGATTGGCCTATGCGCTGATTGCCGCTGTTTCGGTGCTGATCATTGCCTGCCCATGCGCCCTGGGTCTGGCCACCCCCATGTCGATCATGGTGGCAACAGGCAAGGGGGCTACCATGGGTGTCCTGTTTAAAAATGCCGAGGCGATCGAGACCCTGCGAAAAGTCACAACCCTGGTGATTGACAAGACGGGGACTTTGACAGAGGGCAAACCAAAATTGGTAGAGGTTGTCGCTGCATCAGGCATTGATAAGAACAGACTGTTATTGCTGGCTGCCTCTCTCGAGAAAGCCAGCGAACATCCGCTGGCGGCAGCCATTGTCCAGGGCGCCGTCAATCAAGAACTCCACCTGATTGAGGCGAAAAATTTTGCCTCCCACACCGGCCAGGGTGTATCCGGCGAGGTTGACGGCCAGGTTGTGTTGCTTGGCAACGGCACATTGCTGGAAGAGTTCAAGATTGACGCCGGCTCTTTGGCAGAGCAGGCGCTGGCCATGCGGTACGAAGGACAGACGGTCATGTTTGTAGGGATTTCCGGCAAGATTGGCGGTTTGCTGGCCGTTGCCGACCCGATCAAAAAGACCACGCCCGAGGCGATCAAACAACTGCACGCTGAAGGCATCCGGATTGTGATGTTGACCGGTGATAATAAGGTGACTGCAGAAGCAGTTGCCAGAAAGCTTGATCTGGACGAAGTGGTGGCCGAGGTTCTGCCGGATCAAAAGGCAGGGACGGTCAAAAAGTTTCAGCAGGGCGGACATATCGTTGCCATGGCCGGCGACGGTATCAATGACGCCCCTGCGCTGGCCCAGGCGGAAGTGGGGATGGCCATGGGAACGGGCACTGATGTAGCTATGGAAAGCGCCGGTGTCACGCTGGTCAAGGGCGACCTTACCGGGATCGTCCGCGCGAGACGTTTGAGCCGCGCCGCCATGGCCAATATCAAGCAAAACCTGTTCTTTGCCTTTATTTATAACGCTCTCGGCGTGCCCATCGCAGCAGGTATCCTGTATCCAAATTTTGGCATCCTTCTCAGCCCGATCATTGCCGCAGCCGCCATGAGCTTCAGCTCCGTCTCCGTGGTGCTCAATGCCCTGCGACTGCGGGCGGTGAAGATAGAATAACCTCATACCTGCGCCGTTTCATTCAGGGAGTCGCGGCGGCGTGCCCGGCTTCAGCTTCCCCGGCGTTAAGCCGAATAAGACTTTTACTTTGCGCCTGTTCGGTCCGGCAGTTAAGATGTGCCTTAAATTGACTATAAAGATGGGAGGAAATCGCCATGACAATTGTAAACGATCGTGAAAACAGAGCTGTTTCAACAGAGTTAACAAAGGCCCGCTATAATCGTATTGCCCCCTTCTATAATTTCATTGAAGCTATCCCTGAACTGCTATTTGCGCCTTGGCGAAGAATTCTTCTTGCCAAAGCGAAGGGAGAGATTCTGGAAATCGGGGTAGGTACAGGGAAGAATTTTCCCCACTACCCCCATGGGGCTCATGTCACCGGCATCGATATTGCGGACAGACTGCTGGCCATCGCCCGAAAAGAGGCGTCGGAACTTCAGTTGCCCTTTGATCTTAGAGAAGGGGATGTACAGAATCTTGATTTCCCCGATGACACTTTTGATACCGCTGTTGCAACCTGTGTATTTTGCTCCGTGCCGGATCCGGTTCAGGGCTTTAGAGAGTTGCGGCGTGTTGTCAAGCCCTCCGGCCAGGTCCTCCTTTTGGAGCATGTCCGCAGCGACAGGCCGATAATCGGCTGGCTTATGGATCGTCTGAATCCCCTGATTGTTCAAGCCATGGGGGCGAACATCAACCGCCGCACTTTAGAAAATGTGGAGAAGGCAGGATTGAGCATCGAGGACATCGAACATCTTGGACCAATGAAAATGTTTAAAATGATTGTAGCTAAAACGGGGAAGACATTCAGTATTCCCGAAAGGTAATCGCATACCCTAAATTGAATCCAAACAAATCATCGAGAGCCTTCCCGTCCGCCTCTGCGTATGGATACATGAAATAGTTTAGTTTTCCATCCTTCTGCGGCGGTTCAAGGATGAGATCCCGGCCTATTCCATAGGCTATTCTGCTTTCATCAACAGCGCCGAAATAGTATTCCCTCTGTTCCTTCTCTTCCCCCAAGGCCAATTTCTTCTCCAGCATTATCTTTCTTACGTCCGCGGGATCAACTGGCACCCAGCCATATCCGGGCAGATAGAACTCCGCCCAGCAATGCTGGGCCTTGGTCATGTCCCCTTCCTTGCCCGGGGGAATGCGAATTCCGAAAACCTCCCGTGCCGGAACCCCGACACTCCTTGCCAGGGCAACATATACGGAATGGATATCCCCGCATTTACCGCCCATGCTCTCCAGAAGGCTTTCGACTTCCCCGAACCCGCATCCTTTTATTTGCGGGTCCCGGTACATATTATCCACAATCCAATCATAAATAGCCCTTGCTTTGGCAAGGGAGGTCTTTTTGCCTTTTGTGATAGTTTCTGCTTTTTCTTTAACTTTTCCAACGGTGGGGCCAAGGCTCGTCGCGACAAGGTATTTCTCGAATTCTTTTTGATTAAAAGATAATTCGCCCTTGGGAAAGTCTTTCCTCACGATTTCCTCCCTTGTTATAGTAAAAGTATAAGTAAGATGCCTGTCCTTGGTCGGATTGTTCCAATCCGCATAAAGAAGCGTATTTCCGAATTCCTTCTCTTTATATATGCCATAAGATGAATAATTGCCGTCAATGCTACCCTTCATTACCGTCTGGTTTTCGTCGGAAACGGGATAGGGAATCCAGAGTCTCACATCCCTGGAATTTGCCGGTGCACTGAGATTGATATGGAAGGTCACCGCTACCCGCCTTTCCTTGGCCTCGGATACATTGAGGGAAAGAAGAATGACTGTCAACGCTAAAACGATCTGTCCAATTTTTTTCTTGCCCATAGATTACCTCTGCCTTGATTTGGTATCTCCTGCCGCGCAATGAACTGTTACAGCGCTGATGTTGGCAGGAGGAAAGCTGTGCATATTACTTTCCATTTAAAGTCGTGAGAATCATAGTATCGTTCTTCATACTTGCAAAAAACAGATAAATCAAATTCATAATTGGAATATTATGTTCAGAAATATGTAAAAATTGCATAGCTCTGTTGGTCCGATTTTCATGGAGGCTACCCTGCAAAGAAAAATCTCACTCCGCCTTTGAAGTGATTAGCGAAGGCAGCACAATTCCATGTCGGTAGGGAGAAGGATAAGGCGCGAACGCAAAGTCTTTCCGCGACGATAGACAATAGCTGTGTACAGTTCCATACGGTCTTCCGGTAATGCTTTAACGGGGGGATAAAGCACAAAAGGGCAACGTCAAAATTCCACCTTTGACGAACAGAAAATCCTCCTTACTCATAGCTACTGTGCCTGCACGGGAGTCCATCTGTCAATAGTAGTCCCATCGCCGAGTTGACCATAAAAATTATCCCCCCATGCCCATACCGTGCCGTCGCTCTTCAGGGCAACCGTGTGGGTATAGCCCGCTGCAACGGCTGTCACGCTTGGCAGTCCGCTTATCTGTACTGGGACGGTGCTTTGAGTCGTGCTCCCATTACCGAGCTGGCCCTTTATGTTACTCCCCCACACCCAGACCGTGCCATCATCCTTCAGAGCAACCGTGTGGTAGGAACCTGCTGCAATGGCTGTTCCTCCCGACAGGTTGCTTACATGCACAGGGGCGGCGCTATCTGTCGTAGTTCCATTGCCAAGCTGACCATTGCTATTATTTCCCCATGCCCAGACCGAGACATTTGTGATATCATTCATCAGGGCAACAGTGTGGCTATGACCTGCTGCAATGGCTGCTACGCCGGGCAGCCATGTCGGCAAAGGGATGTGGCTATCTGTCGTAGTCCCATCGCCAAGCTGACCATTGCTATTATTCCCCCATGTCCAGACCGTGCCGTCGGTCATCAAGGCAACCGTGTGGGCATAGCCCGCTGCAATGGCTGCCACTTTTGGCAGTCCACTTATCTGTACTGGGGTGGTGCTTTGAGTCGTGCTCCCATTACCGAGTTGACCATTGCTATTATACCCCCATGCCCAGACCGTGCCGTCGTTCTTCAGGGCAACCGTGTGGGCATAGCCCGCTGCAACGGCTGTCACACTTGACAGTCCGCTTATCTGTACCGGGATGCCGCTATCAGATGTAGTTCCATTGCCAAGTTGACCATTGCTATTATTTCCCCATGTCCAGACCGTGCCGTCGTTCTTCAGGACAACCGTGTGGGCATAGCCCGCTGCAACGGCTGCCACGCTTGACAGTACGCTTATCTGTACCGGGATGTGGCTATCAGTCTTCGTTCCATCGCCGAGTTGACCATTGCTGTTATTCCCCCACGCCCATAAAGTGCCGTCGTTCTTCAGGTACAGGGTGTGCATTGTTGCCTCTAACCTGCTTTTACCAGCAGCGCTGAAGTCAAACTCTTCTGCATCAATGCCATTTATCCAAGCATTCCGGTATAGCGGACTAAAGGCGTATCCCGTGAGTGAAGGAGTTACCGTAAATGTGCCGCTTGATAAATCGTTAAAGTTATAATTACCATTTGTATCCGTCGTCGTTACTATTGAAGCACTGCCGGTAAGAGTCACTGTTACACCTGGAAGCGCTGAACCGCCCGATGTAATTCTCCCAGAGATACTATTTGTGGGGCTGCTGCCACATCCTGAAAGTATAATCATTATAAGCGCGCTTAATAACAACCCCGAAATTGCTGCAAAAAACTTAGTGCGCTTCGCCTTGCCATAATTTGCCATGGTTACGCTCTCCTAAAGTTGCTTTGCCTTAAGGAAATGGGCTTTTCTTCCGGCTTCTCTCTATACCTGTCAAGCATTCGATTTTTGATTACCACGATTCACAGAAGAAATCTACTTTGAAGATAGCGCTAAACCCGGGATCTGCATAAAGATAAAAAATGGTTGTAAAAAATCTGTCATAGAGCTACAAGCGCATAGAGGAGTCAGCCATGTTTGATGAGTTGGAAAAAAGAAAATTTCAGCGCCTTGAATTTCCTCTGGAAGTTACGGTCGAGATTGTATCTGCTCAGGGAGTGCCAAAGGGCCTGCCTCAACTGCATATCAAAAGCCGAAATATTTCAAGGAGTGGGATCTGTCTCGAAACAAAGTCCATCGAGGTGGATGGCGTCAACTTGCTTTCAGGACTTCCTTTTGCACGGGAAAACCGTTTACACCTCAGCGTAGAGCTCATTCCGGAAGAGCCGCCATTGATGGCAACCGGGGAGGTTCAATGGTATGACATTGCCCGTGACATACCCGAATTAATCTGTCGGCTGGGTGTTGCATTCATAGAGATCAAGAACGGCGGAAAAGACCAGCTTGCAAGATTTTTGAAAAAACATCAAAACAACAAGGGATTTCTTCAAAAATTATTGCATACATGAGCATTGATTCAACAATTCTTATCCGAAATGGTTTTAAACCCTCCGTCAGAAATGACGAACTCGTAAAAAGTCGCTTTTCCCTCCCCTGGCGGGAGGGAATAAAAGGGAGGGGGGAAATAACATTCAAGAATACGGCCACTTATCACCCCCACCCTAACCCTCCCCCGTCAATGGGGAGGGGATTTCGGACTTTTTACGAGGTCGTCAAGATTAAGAACCTTTTAATTTAATACCCCAAAGGCCCCTTTGTTTCAACGGCTAACATACCGACTTTAAAAAAATATTTGGTCAAATGATTACGAAATCAACTTTATCGAATGGACCAATTAATCTACCTTATCGGGCCCCAAAGACCTCTATGTTTCAAGGGTTGCAGCAGACAACCCTATTTCCCATACAGACGAGCTTGCCACCAGAGGATTTCTCCCTAATTGTCTTTGCAATTTGCTCATTCAGCGTTGTGCTAGGTGGATGTTTAGATGCGTACTTTCCTGCGTCTTCGTGGGCCATCGTCGTTAAAGCCTCTTCTGAATTTAAATATGAGTTAATGTAGCGGCCTGCGTGAATAGACACAGACCGTTTGAATATCAGTCGGTTTCATAGCAAGCCAGAATTTCACCAAAATAAAGGGTATGGTAATCTTTTTGGGGATAAAGGGATAAATCATAACCTTTGTCAAGATGGGCCGGGTCCGTGGCAGACTTGTAGATGATTTTACACTCGTAATGGCGTCCTCGGGCTTTAATAATCGGTGAAGCGGTCTGGCGGCTATCGGTCGTTTCCAGGTTACACATCTTAAACTTGTCCACGTCCCGGCCGGAATTCGAGCCGCAATAGGCTGTCTCTTTATGCATGTCTCCCGCAGGGACTGTGACGGTAAAATCTTTGGCCGCCTCGATGATCCCAAAGGTGTGCCGGGTAGACCGCACAGCCACCATTATTATCGGTTTTTTCCATACAACTCCGAATGCGGCCCAACCGATGGTCATGGTGTTAAGCGCATTTCCCGATTTAACGGTTAAGAACGCGCCCTCTTTGATCTTGTTGATGCTATCCTCAGCAACATGCATGTAATCCACATTTTTCATAGCAAGCTCCTTTCATTATGCAATAACAGACTTTGATCGGCACTTCCACTAATCTGTTCCGCTTTTGATGGCATTTACCACAGGCTCTGCCGAACCGCCTAAGGACAGAATTAGTATATTTTTCATAAGGCCAACTCCTTTACCGATCTCTGCGTGGTTGCGGGAAAAGATTCCGCCATGCGCGCCAGGCGTTCTTTATCCAGCAGATCGATATCCAGTTCATCGCGAAAAGGGATGGAATTCCGCAGGTAGATCGTATCGAGCAGGGCCTTTTCGGGAAATGCCAGGTTGAAACCATCCCGTGTCTCAAAGCCGGTAAAGAGGCGGGTGGCGATATGGGAAAATTCGATGGTCGCCCCCCGCCAGAAAAGATTTCTCCCGGCCCCGACTGCGGTGCTGAGCGTCAGCACCGTGCAGACGGTAGGAGATTGCATCAGGACGCCATGACGATTCAGCGCCCATTCGCAGGAAATGTAGGACGGGGTGCGGAGAAAGCAGGCCACCTCCTCGATTGCCGGATAATCCTTCAGGAAGGAATTGACGTAGAACCCTCTGGCGATACGCTCCACCATCCCGTTCCGGAGCGCCCGCGTCAGAAAGACATTGGCGTTGCCGGTGAACTTCTGCACGTCGGCATAGCGGAAGAGCTGCGGCAACTGTTGCAGAATCCTTACCGACGTCATGGCAGCGCCACCTCTGCCTTCCGCAATTCCGTAAACAACTCCCGCAGCGTATCCAGAA
>DATESZ010000141.1:0-7616 GCA_035283845.1 Syntrophales bacterium
TTCCACACGATACAAACCTTCGGGGGCGAGGATGTTGGCGTCTTTTAATTTTGATATGGCCGTGACGACATTTCGCCACGCAGTGTTTTGCGTTAAAATAGCGCCTACTACTACCTCAAAAGGTGTGTCAGCGGGCCACCAGTTAAGATTCCCGAAATAACCATCAAGCAATTTGTATATCTGCCTGATGTCAGACGCAATATCTGTATATTCATCCATTTATTGCAGCAAAGAGCGTGCTTCCCGTTATGGACGAATAGGCACGAACATAGGAGATGCTTTACCTCTTTTTATTAAGAGCGCAACGCCTTCCTTGTTGCCTGCTTTGCCTATGGCCCGCTGATAATCTTTCAGGGAATTTATCTTTACCAGGTTGACCTGGAGGATTAAATCCTGGGGACGGATGCCGGCATCATCCGCCGGACTTCCCTCTTTAACATCCACAACGATAACGCCGGTTTTTCTCGCTATGCCAAGATGTTTTGCAATTTCCGGATTTATTTCCTGTACCGTCATGCCAAAGTTATCAGCACCGCCTGCTGCCAGCTCTGCTTTTTCTTTTCGCTCGGCAATGGTCACTTGGAAAGTTTTTTCCTGACCGTCATGCAGCGCCTTGATTTCCACCGTTTCTCCAACATGAAAATCTGCTACTATCATTAATAATTCATGAGAATCCTTTATTTTTTTTCCATTTACTTCAATGATGATATCGCCTGCCTTGAGGCCTGCCTTGTCGGCCGGATCGCCTTCAAATGCCTCTGCAATTAAGGCGCCTGATTGATCCTTAAGCTTAAGGGTTTTGACAATGTCTTCCGTTACATCCTGGATGGAAACCCCTAACCAGCCTCTTGTTACCTGCCCCTTTGTCTTCAGTTCGGGAAGGATGCGATTTGCCATATTAATTGGTATGGCAAAGCCAATGCCCTGCCCCTGGGCAATGATTGCCGTATTAATGCCGATAACTTTTCCGTCCATGCTGAACAGCGGCCCCCCACTGTTGCCGGGGTTAATTGAGGCATCGGTCTGGATGAAATTATCGTAAGGACCGGCGCCTATGACACGGCCCTTTGCGCTGACTATTCCAGCAGTTACCGTCTGCTCCAATCCGAACGGATTGCCGATGGCCATGACCCAGTCACCGACCCGCAATTTGTCCGAATCCCCTATTTCTACAACAGGTAAGCTTTTGTCAGGCTTTATTTTTATCAAGGCGATATCTGTTTTGGCGTCCCTGCCGATAATTTTAGCTTCATGCTCTTTTCCATTAGTAGATAACTTGACCAGTATTTTGTCGGCCTGTTCAACTACATGATTATTTGTAATGATATATCCATCATGGCTGATGATGAATCCCGAACCGAGGCTTCTCTGCTTGAATTCACGTCGCGGGGTGTCACCAAAGTACCGTTCAAAAAAGTCATCGCCACCGAAAAATTGTCCAAAGGGATCTCTACCGCCAAAAGGAGCCCCGAATAGGGTGCCGCCCTGCCGTACCGTTTTTGTTGTACTGATATTCACAACAGCGGGTTTCAATCTCTCTGCCAGATCGGCAAAAGAAACGGGGGTGCGCGCCACGTCTCCGGGCGCCACGGCAGATGCCAGTTGTACATCGGGACTGCTTTGATAAAAGGAGGAACGCAAAACTTCCACGAGTGAGACGATAAAAAACGCTACTAGGAATGCTAATAGCAACATCATAAATGATTTTCTATTTTCTTTTGTTGATGACATAAAAACCTCCAACTGCATTACGGGCTATCAACCCTTTACTTGGATTATGAAAGACCATTATTATACGCTATTATAAGAGAAATTATTTCTTTGTCAACTCATTCATCATCATTCATCATCAGATACTCTTTTACCATGTAAATCAACAATGCATAATACGGGAACTTCTCGGGCAAGGCTGCGAACTTATGCTCGCACTGTAAAGTTTATTATACGCTTTTTGTGGCATAAATCCTCCCTAAACAAATAACCTACAGGGGCGCCCAAATAATTCTTTTGAATTGTTAATATGTTGCAGCCATAAGTATGTATTCCATTAAGTGGCATAAATAATGCAATGCGTTGAGATATAGTCTCGGGGAAAAATAACAGGATAATTCGGATTCATTAAAGAAAATGGAAAAGATTGCAGTTGGTGTCTTTCCCGGCCAGGGAGCACAGCGACCCGGCATGGGAAAGGATTTTTATGATAGTATTTCCGTAAGCAGGCGGACCTATGAAGAAGCGTCTGATGCTCTCGGATGGGATGTTGCGGCCATTTGTTTCGGTGAGGACGAACGACTGGACCTTACAGAATATACCCAGCCCTGCATTCTGACAATGGAGATTGCCGCTCTGCGCGGGCTTAACAGTCAGTATGGTTTCTCCCCAACGATATTCGGCGGTCACAGCCTTGGGGAATTTACCGCCTTAGTAGCAGCCGGCGTACTGACCCTGACTGAAGCTGTCCAAATCGTACACATCCGCGGTCAACTTATGCAAAAAGCCGTCCCTCTCGGAATAGGCGGCATGGCTGCTGTTATATCTCAGAATATAGATATGGAAGGTGTTCGTAAAAGCCTTGCCGACCTTCCCATAGACGTGGCAAACGAAAACTCCGCTCATCAGGTTGTGATCAGCGGAAAACTGAGCGCCTTGCCCGAAGCGGAGAAACGCCTGCGTGAGGCCTGTGTCCTTGATCCGGGTTTCCGTTTTGTGCTGCTCAATGTCAGTGCCCCTTTTCACAGCCGCTTCATGAAGCCCATTGAAGAACCTTTCGCCCGAACACTTCGGGAAGTTGGAAAAAATATGGCTCCGGTAAACGGTATTCACGTGACATCAAATTTTACTGGCAAGTTTCATTCTGACTCTTCGGAAGAAATTATCATTTGTCTGGTTTCGCAACTCAGTAACACGGTCCGCTGGACAGATAACATGCAATGTCTTGCAGAACGGTCTGATATGATTTATGAGATAGGTCCCAGCCGGCCTCTGCGTGATTTTTTTAAAACCCTAAGTGTAAGCTGCGCGCCCATCACTAATCTCTCGACGGCCGAGCGTGCGTTCCCGGAAGGCAGCTTAAATAAATTAATTGAGAATAAGAGGTAGACATAATGGATTTCAACCTCACGGAAAATCAGCAGATGTACGTTGATATGGTAAGAAAATTCGTAAAAACCGAGATTCTTCCCCAGGTCATGACCTTAGAAAAAGGCCATGTTTTTCCTTGGGCTTTCATAAAAAAAACCTGGGAACTGGGCATATTGAATCTTTCCTTCCCGGAATCAATCAAGGGTTTTGAAGTGGACGTTGTATCCGCGGCGCTGATCATCAAGGAGCTTTCCTACGGAGACACAGGAATATCAACCTCAGCAATGTGCAATGACCTGGCCAATGTAGTAATCGTTCAACATGGCACCGACGAACAGAAAGAAGCCTTACTATCGCCATTTGTGGAGTCCCCGCTGCTCGCTTCCTTCTGTTTAACCGAACCAGGTGCCGGCTCCGATAACCTGGCCATGTCTACGTTCATACAAAAAAGAGATGACGGAAACTATATCCTAAACGGCGCCAAGTGTTTCATTACGAATGCCTCTATTGCCTCTCAGTTTACCGTTTTCTGTAAAGTGGGCAAGCCTACGAGCCAGTTGCTTGCCTGCGTAATCGTTCCTTCTCTGCCGGTGCTGCCCGAGGCGGGCAACACCGGCGCTCCCGCAAGCAAAGAAATTGTTCTTCCCAAAGGCGGCAGGATCGTTGTCGGCAAACCGGAAGATAAGATGGGCCAACATCTTTCCAATACTGCCAGCGTCGCTTTTGAGGATGTCTTTATTGAGCCAACCCAGATCATTGGAGACAGAAGATTGGGATTCCGGTATATCGTGGATGTGCTTGATTTTGCCCGTCCGATGGTGGCGGCAATAGGCGTGGGTCTTGCCCGTCGCGCCTGGGACGTGACCCTTGCCTATACCAAGGAACGCCGGCAGTTTGGTCAGCGTCTCTGTGATATGCCTGTGGTAAGCGACACCCTCGTGCAGATGTGGAAAAAAGTGGAATTGTCGGAGCTTGCACTTATGAAAGCTGCCTTCAAGGTTCAGGAAGGGGCGCCTGACAGGGGACTCTACGCCTCACTGGCCAAAAACGCCGCCGCCGAAGCCGCCCTCTTCTGCGCCAACGAAGGCCTTCATCTTCACGGTGGCTACGGTTTCATGGCGGAATATGAAATTTCAAAACTAGTAAGGGACGCTCATATCATCGACATTTATGAAGGTGTGCGGGAGGTGCAAAATATGATTATGGGACGGGAATTAATTTAATGTTATATTATAGAAGGGAAGAGCAATGAATTATCAGGAATTCCTCGCCTGTAACCATTTCGACCATGAGGAACTGGTTGCCTTTTCCTATGGAAAGCTGGTCAAGGATCGACCGGAAGGTTTCGACGGTCGTTTGCCGGCCCCGCCATTTCTGATGATGGATCGCATTTTGTCCATAACGAGCGACAAGAAGCAGGGAAGGATCATCGCGGAGCAAGATGTAAGGTTTGATGCCTGGTATTTCCAGTGCCACCTGCCCGGCGATCCAGTCCATCCCGGTTGTTTGTGCGTGGACGCCGTATGGCAATTACTTGGATTTTATTGCATCTGGCGGGGGGCATTGGGGGCTGGCAGGGCTTTAGGATGCGGAGAGGTTTTTTTTCACGGTCAGGTACGCCCATTTAACAAGTGCGTACGTTATGAAATCACGGTCAAGCGTTTTTCCCTGCTTAAGCTCTCAGGCGCCACCGTGGTTATCGGTGATGCTAAAATCTTTGTGGATGATGAAAAGATCATTGACGTTGCTGATGCCCGCAGCGGTGTTTTTCGAGGAATTGTCTATACAGATTATCCTTTACGGTCATTAAATGCTGTAGGCGGGCGGATTAAGGGGAAAGCATGACAGAAAAACCTGTGGCCATAGTAACCGGCGGTGGAAGAGGAATCGGTGCTGCCTGCTGTCGCGCTCTCGCCAGGGAGGGATTCCGAGTAGGCATACATTATCGGAACAGCAGCCAAGAAGCTGGGAAAGTCCTTGCGGAGATTGAAGACGGCTTCCTCCTTCAGGCGGATATTGCAGAGATAGATCAGGTTGAAAACATGGTAACTACCGTGAAGGGTCTCTCTGACAACGTGGATGTGCTGGTCAACAATGCGGGCTTATCAATCAATGCGGATATTAACTCCATGAAAATAGAGCAGTTCGATACTCAGCGCGCCCTGACACGGGGTATCTGGTATCTTACAAAAAGAATAATCCGTTTATTCATGCTCCGTAAAAATAATGGCCGGATCATTAATATTTCCAGCGTGGTGGGACACACCGGAAATGCCGGACAGATCCCCTATACCATGGAAAAAGCAGCCCTCGAAGCCTTTACGAAATCTTTGACCAGGGAGTTAAAAGGGCGCAACATCCTGGTCAACTCTGTAGCGCCCGGTTTTATCGATACGGAAATGACGGAAGCCTTGCCGGAAGAGGTAAAAACACAGATGCTGGCCAATATTCCTCTGGGACGGATGGGCTTGCCTGACGAAGTGGCTGAGGTGGTAGCGTTTCTTGCTATGAAAGGCGCCTACATTACGGGCAGTGTCATTCATGTAAACGGGGGATTATATGGCGGCTGACCAGGAAATGCGGGATTTAATCCTGAGAAGCATTCCCCAGCAACATCCCTTTCGTTTCATAGATGAGATACTGGAACTGAGTGAAAATCATATTGTAGGCGCTTACCGCTTTCGCAAGGATGAGTATTTTTACCGGGGGCACTTCCCCGATCGTCCCATCACCCCGGGGGTGCTCCTTATTGAAACAATGGCGCAAACGGGAGTGGTTGCCCTGGGACTATACCTTACGATGCTGCAAGGGAATAAGTCGCTTGAGGAAACCAAAGAAATGATAACCCTTTTTACCATGGCAGAGGAAGTCGAGTTCGATGGCATCGTTGCTCCCGGTGAAAGGGTGGTTGTCAGGGGTGAAAAAATATACTTCCGTAGGGGGAGCTTAAAAACTAAGGTTAAAATAGAAAGGGAAAACGGTGAATTAGTATGCTTCGGTACTTTAGCCGGGACGGGGGTAATGCTGAATGAGACGTAGGGTCGTTATCACAGGAATGGGAGTCGTAGCGCCAAACGCCTATGGACTAAAAAACTTTGAGGCTGCACTGCGGGAAGGTCGATCGGGCATCCGGTTTATCTCTCTGCTGCAGTCCTTGAATTTCGGCTGCCAAGTAGGTGGAATTCCCCAGGACTTCGATGTAATTCGCAGAAAATATTTCGATGAGGAAAGGCTGTTGTCCATCAACGAGAATATCGGATACGCAGCCATTTCCGCTATGGATGCCTGGATGGACGCCGGATTTACCATTCCTGATTTCACTGATGATCGGGTAGATTGGGATACGGGCGTTGTCATCGGGTCAGGAATAGGCGGTATGGATACCATTGCCGGCGAAGTTGTACCGATGGTCAATGAAGGCAAGGTCCGCCGCATGGGAAGCCGCATTGTGGAACAGGTTATGAACAGCGGCACCAGTGCCTGTGTTGCCGGCCTGCTTGGCCTTGGGAACCAGGTTACATCTAATTCATCAGCCTGCAGTACAGGGAACGAGGCTGTTTTCGACGGCATGCTGCGCATTAGGTTAGGACTGGCAAAGCGCGCTTTAGTAGGTGGGGCGGAAGGATCATCTCCTTACATCTGGGCAGGGTTTGATGCAATGCGTGTTATGTCCCGCAAGTGTAATGATCAGCCTGAGAAGGCATCCCGCCCCATGAGTGAATCGGCCAACGGCTTTGTACCAGGCGCCGGTGGGGCCGTGCTGATTCTGGAAGACCTAGAAACGGCGTTGGAACGAGGAGTACGTATATATGCGGAAGTCCTGGGCGGATATGTGAACTGCGGGGGGCAGAGGCAGGGCGGATCAATGACGGCTCCCAATCCGGAAGGGGTAAAAAAATGCATTAAGGGTGCCATAGCCGATGCAGGTATTGACCCTCGATCCATAGACGCCATCAATGGGCATCTTACCGCCACTTTTGCCGATCCCTATGAGGTAAAAAATTGGTCAGAAGCCTTAAGACGGGGAGCCGATGATTTTCCTTATATCAATTCTACAAAATCCATGATTGGCCATTGTCTGGGTGCGGCTGGCGCTGTGGAATGTGTTGCCGTAGCGCTGCAACTTAACAAGGGTTTTGTGCATCCTTCCATTAATTGCGAGGACATCCACCCGGATCTGGTGGCTTTTGCAGATAAAATCCCCCATAAGTTTATTGAAAAACCTGATATTAAAATAATTGCCAAGGCCGGGTTCGGTTTTGGCGATGTTAATAGCTGTTTGATATTTAAAAAATGGGAAAATAATTTTTGAAAGTAAGGAGACAGGCATGGAGGAAAAAAAGATTTACGAAGAATTTATGAACATTATCAGGCTCTACGCTAAGGATACCGAGCTGGTTGAAAAAGCAACCAAGGAAACCCACCTGCTGAATGATTTGAAAGTTAATTCGGCTCGTCTGGTTGATATTATCATAAAATGCGAAGACGTCTTCGGCATAGAGATAGATGATGACGATGCGGATAAAATAAGAACT
>DATESZ010000142.1:0-6680 GCA_035283845.1 Syntrophales bacterium
CGTCAAGATAGTCACCATGGCCCGCTCGCCGGAAGACAATCTTAAGGTGCTTAGTCTTATCCCCTATGCCGGCAGGCGTCATAGGGAAATCATTGCTTTTTGCATGGGGGAGCAGGGAAGAATAAGCCGGGTGATGGCGGCACTGCTGGGGGCATCTTTCACGTTCGCCTCGCTGGAGCGCGGGGCAGAGTCGGCATCAGGCCAGCTTACTGTCCGGGAGATGAAGCAAATATTCCGGATACTTAAGTAAAACAGGTTGATTGGCAGGTGGTAAAATGGAAAGTTTGCAATCGGATATTTACGCACTTATCGGCAATCCCGTGGGGCACAGCCTGTCTCCCCTTATGCACAATAGCGCTTACATGGAGATGGGCTTAAAGGCTATCTACGTCTCTTTCTGCGTCAAAGACCTTGAAAATGCGGTGCGCGGGATAAGGGCGCTTGATATCAAAGGCGCAAGCGTTACCATACCTCACAAGGTGGAGGCAATAAAATATCTGGATGAGGTGAACAAGGAAGTCCGGGATATTGGCGCAGTAAATACGATAATAAACGAAGGTGGAAAATTGAAGGGCACAAATACGGATTGGCAGGGCATCGTCCTGACGCTTAAGGAGGCGATGGACATAAAGGGCAGTACCTTTGTGGTTCTCGGCGCCGGAGGGACGGCGCCGGCAGCCCTCTTCGGCATCGTGCGGGAGGGAGGTTCGCCGGTTATTGTAAACAGAACGGAGGAAAGGGGGCGACGATTATCTCTTGCCCATGGCTGCCCTTTTTACCCATTTTCCGATATAGGTAAGATAAAGGCTGATTGTCTGATAAATACCACCTCCGTCGGCATGTATCCCCATACGGACGAATCACCGCTTCAACCGGAAGTGTTAAGGAATTTTCGCTTTGTGATGGACGTCATTTATAATCCTCTGCAGACGAAGCTGTTACGTGACGCGCAGGCGGCGGGTTGTGAGATTCTGTCCGGACTGGATATGTTTGTACACCAGGGCGCCGAACAGATCAGGCTTTGGACCGGCAAGGAACCGCCCCGTGAACTGATGAGGGAGGTTGTAAAAAACCACCTGTTGTCTCGCTGATTGGCGAGGAGCCGCCTCCATGATGGAAATTAGACCCCTTGAGAAATTGGACGCTACAGTTAAGCTGCCCGGTTCAAAAAGCTATACGCAACGGGCGTTGGTGATTGCCGCGCTGGCAGAGGGGGAATCTTGCCTGCGAAACGTCCTGGCGGCGGAGGACATCCGGTATATGATTGAGGCGCTAAGTCTTTTGGGCGCCCAGGTGATAAAAAGGGACGCTGATGTCATTATCAGAGGAACGGGGGGGCGGATAAAAAACCCAGGAAGGCAGATTTTTTTGGGAAACAACGGCACGGCTTTACGGTTTCTGACTTCTGTAGCCTCTCTGGGCGAGGGGCGTTTTATTTTGACCGGTGAGCCGCGCCTCTGTGAAAGGCCGGTGAAGCCGCTCCTGAATGCCCTGGAGACATTGGGCGTTAAAATCCGGACGGAAGAGGGCAGGGGTTTTCCTCCGGTCACTATCGATGCCCACGGCATAGAGGGCGGCATGGCAACCTTTCACAATGCGGACAGCAGCCAGTATATCTCTTCGCTGCTCATAAGCTCTCCCTATGCCGGAGGGGATGTGCGCATTAAGGTCACCGGCCGCGCCGTTTCGCAACCCTATATCGAAATGACCCTTGAGACGATGCGCCTCTTTGGCGTGGAAGTGTCGCAGGAAGGAAAGGGTGATTACCACATACAAAGCGGGCAGCTCTATAAAGGGCGATCCCATCTTGTGGAAGGCGACGCTTCCACCGCTTCATATTTTTTTCTTGCGGCGGCGCTTTGCCGCGGCAGGATGAAGGTCATAAATATCAATCCTCTGAGCCTCCAGGGCGATATCCATCTTTTGGAAGTCATGGAAGATCTTGGTTGTAAAGTCTTAAAAGGCGACGACTGGGTGGAAATCACCGGGGAATCGCTTCGTCCGGGAGACTATACAATTGACATGGGGGATATGCCTGATATGGCGCCCACCTTAGCAGTGATGTCGGCATTCAGAGAAGGGCGGACGCGGATAACAAATATTTCCCACCTGCGCATCAAGGAGAGTGACCGGATCGCGGCGTTAGTCAGTGAAATAAACAGGATAGGAGTTTTAGCTGAGGAAGCGGAAGACGGTCTCGTTATAACCGGCGGAAAACCGCAGGGAGCGGAGATTGATACGTACAATGACCACAGGATTGCCATGAGTTTCGCTATCGCCGGTCTTGTCGCGCCGGGGATGAGAATCACGAACCCCCAGTGCGTCAACAAATCCTTTCCTGGCTTCTGGAATGAACTGGAAAAACTCACACACATCCAATCATGAAGGCCCTTCTTTTCTCTTAATGAGTAGCTGTCCCCCAATTCATGTCCCCAGATAACCCGTTGCACAATAATCCGAATTCTGATATTCTGAAATCAGATTATAAAAGGAGGTGCGTTGTGGATACTGCCAACATAGCAATAGCTGAAATAAAAGCCCGCGGACAGCTCACTATTCCCAAGAAGATTCGTGAAATAAGCCATCTTGAAGAGGGGCAGGCTGTTTCCATCATCCCTCTGGGAGATTCACTCATCATTACCCCGAAGAGACTGGAACTTGACGAGGCACGCAGGGAGATACGGAAGGTGCTCAAATCCTCAAACATGACCATCGAAGAGCTCATGGATGGGCTCAGAGAGGAAAGGGACGGCCTGTATCAAGAGACCTATGGCAAAAACGGTTAAGGTTTTTCTTGACTCTAACGTGATATTGTCGGGTTTGTTATCGGACAAAGGGGCGCCGCGTATTATCTTGGACCTGCTGACGCTCAAATTGTCTGCGCTTTGCGGAACAACGGGAAGATACAATCTTATGGAAATCGAGCGCAACCTCGAAAAGAAGATACCGGCTATCATTTCTATATACCGAAAATATATGCCGCTGCTTGACCTGGAGATTGTTCCCCTGCCTTCGCACGAAACAATAAAGCGCATGTCGGGGCAGATTGCCGATAAAGACATCCCCGTCTTGGCCTCGGCGATTTCCTGCAATGCCGATTATCTCGTCACCGGGGACAAGAAGGATTTTGCCAGGCCAAAGGGGAGTGGAAAATATCCGTTCCAAATTGTAAGTCCTTCGGAATTCCTCGAAAAGGTTTTACAGGAAATACTCCTTATTGGTTCAAGTAAACGGTGACGTGAACATTGAGGGAAAGAGTGTCAGGTCTTGACATGTGACAATTAGCAGGAGTTTGGCAGAAATAAACATTAAAGCTGTGGCACGGCTGTAACAGAAAAACCAGAAGTAAAGAAAGGGGGTTGGGTTTTGACATGTGACTTTATCCTTTGGCGGAGGCTGCCAGCTCATTTGTCACATGTCAAGACCTGACACCAACCTCATTCATTGGATATCCGGAGAAGGTCGTTTACCGGTACCTTGATCGCATCAACCTGCACAACGGCGTTGCGCGCGTGAAATGCAAAGAATGCGGCCATGAATATCTACTGGCCTTCTCTTGCAAACGCGCTGCTTTCACGTGGTAATATTCGACGCTTTTCTCTCATCCGTTCTAAGGACTCGTAGATGAAGACAGTGTTTGCTTACTCATAATATTCAAATGTCATTTTATGCAAGAGTGAGTTATCCTGAAGGTATTTAATAACTTTTCAAGTTAAAAGTACGTATCAACCGGATGAACCACAATTAATGGCTATCAATGAACAATCAACAATTATCAATGAAAAAGATTTTATGAGCCGGGGGAAAAAAATTATACTAATCGGCTACCGTTGCACAGGCAAGACTTCTATCGGCAAAAGACTTGCCGGGAGGCTGGGAGTGCCTTTTATCGATACGGATAGACTTGTCGAAGCGGCGACGGGGAAAACAATCAAGGCGTTGATCGAGGCGCGCGGCTGGGTCTTTTTCCGGGAAAAGGAGAGAGAGGCGATCGCGACCTTGACATCCCTGGAAAAAAGTGTCATTGCCACCGGAGGCGGCGCTGTCATGGATAAGGAAAATGCGGCGATCCTGAAAAAAGAGGGTTTGGTGATCTGGCTTGTCGCTGACGAAGACACTATCGTGGAAAGAATGCTTGCCGATGCCGCAACAGCGGAACAGAGACCGTCTTTTTCCACCGACGATTTAGGAAAAGAAACAAGGGATACACTGAGCATAAGAACGCCGGTCTACAGCCGTTTGGCCGATTTTTCCGTGGACACCGGCCTATCGGGCATAGATGAGAGTGTCGGCAAAATCCTGCATTTTTTGACGGAGCTCGGGGGTAGCGGGCCCCCTGGGAGGTGAAGATGTCAGGAAATTCAATTGGCCAGATCTTCAGGGTTACGACATGGGGTGAATCGCACGGGCCCGCTCTGGGCGCTGTCGTTGATGGCTGTCCGCCCGGCATTGATCTTACGGAGAGGGATATACAAAAAGAGCTCAACCGTAGAAGGCCCGGCCATATCCCTTCCGCATCGGCGCGCAAAGAACAGGATCTGGTGGAGATTCTCTCCGGGACGTTCGATGGCAAAACAACGGGAACGCCCATCTCACTTTTTATCCGCAATACCGATGCCAAAAGCGGCGACTATGAAGACATAAAAGACCTTTTCCGGCCCGGTCACGGCGATTATACCTATTTTAAAAAATACGGGATACGCGACTATCGCGGCGGCGGGCGAGCCTCCAGCCGGGAGACGGCGGCGCGGGTTGCCGCGGGCGCCATTGCCGCAAAGGCAATTGCCCTATCGGGCATAGAAGTTGTAGCTTATACAAGGGCACTGGGCGGCGTCTCAATAAAACAATCATGGCAGGAGTTGCTTGGACTTTCCCGTGAAGAATTGGCAAAGAATCATCTGCTGTGTCCTGATCCGCAGGCTACGGATGATATTGAGGAAAGATTGGCGAGGGCGAAGCAGGACGGAGACTCCTTAGGGGGCATCGTGGAGATTATCGTGCGCGGCTGCCCCGCCGGCCTCGGTGAACCGGTTTTTGATAAGATGGACGCAGATCTGGCCAAGGCCCTGATGGGCATCGGGTCGATAAAAGGCGTGGAAATCGGCGCCGGATTCAAGGTCGCGGAAATGACCGGTTCCGTAAACAACGACCCCATTGGACCCACGGGGTTTCTTTCCAATCACGCCGGCGGCATTCTTGGCGGCATTACCAGCGGGCAGCCGCTGGTAATCAGGGTAGCAAGCAAACCCATACCCTCCATCGGCAAGCCGCAGCAGACCATAGATGTGCACGGAAACGCAAGGGAGATCCGCGTCCTGGGAAGACACGATGTGGCGACCATACCGCGCATTGTGCCCGTCTGCGAGGCGATGGTCAACATTGTTCTGGCAGATCATCTTCTAAGACAGAAGGCAATTGAGGCAACGTAACTACTTAAGGTAAATTTACGATTTTTTGTATTAACATGACGCCTGATAAAATTTATATGCGCCGTATCATCTGAACTTGTATAGCCAATATCAATTTATTTTTATCATATCAATGCGGATCTATTATCAGGGCATCAAATAGCTTTTGAAAAAGAAACACAAAGGTGAGCACCGAATAAGATGCTCCACCGAATCGCCTGGGAACCCGGCTCTGGTTAATCTCTGTTATCGGCTGAACAAGGCACTAAAAAAATGTTCGCTTGACGTTTAACGCTATACGTTATATATTTAGTCTATGATCAAAACCTTCCATTGTAAGGATACACAGGCATTGTTTGAGGACAAATGCCCTCGTCGATTTAAGGCGATTGTCACGGTTGCTGAGCGCAAACTGCAAATGTTGGATAATGCCTATGCACTCGAAGACCTTCGTGTTCCACCGGGCAACAGACTGGAAGCTTTACATGGAAGCCGTAAAGGCGATGGAGCATTCGCATCAATGACCAATGGCGCTTATGCTTCCGCTTCGAGGATGGCAATGCCTTTGATGTTGAGATCTTAGATTACCATTAAGGAGATTGAAAAATGAAGCCGACAAATAAAATGCGTCCCATTCATCCTGGCGAAGTTTTACGTGAAGAATTCCTCTTGCCCTTGGGGATGAGCGCTCACGCGCTGGCGCTGGAACTAAAAGTACCTGCTCCGCGTATCAATGAAATAGTGCGTGAACGACGTGCAATTACACCCGATACGGCTCTCAGATTGGCACGCTACTTTGGGACAACGCCGCAGTTCTGGCTGAACATGCAAACCAGTTACGATTTAAAAATTACTGAACAAGGGGTAGGTTGGAAGATTGCTAAAGAGGTTCATACGCGGCTTGTTGCCTAAATTCTGCAGTCAAACTGCCCCCGATCCGTTCAGTAAGGAGAGAATTATGAAAGCCAAGTAGCGACAAGCGACCTGACGTGGAAACGGTTAACGAATGGGTAACGTGAGATTCTAAGACGAACAATATAAACAATAATTTAGAGGTGCATTTTCGAGTGAAACTCTCATGACGGTGCCCGACACAAAGGAGAATGAAAATTACCCCTCCCCCTTCCCCCTCCCTCAGAGACTGTGTCGTAATAGGGGAAAGGGTCATTCCGAACGGAGGTGAGGAATCTTAATATGTTAATTTCATTAGTCATTAAGATTTCTCGCTACGCTCGAAATGACAAAAAAATGAATTATGACACAGTCTCTCAA
>DATESZ010000143.1:0-21566 GCA_035283845.1 Syntrophales bacterium
ATACCTTCAACAATTTGGGTTTAAGGTTATAAGGTTCTGGAACAATGAGGTTTTACAAAATACAAACGGAGTTTTAGAGATAATAAGGGAGAACTGTTTGTCCCACCCTCCCCTCAATCCCCTCCCGTCAAGGGAGGGGAAGAAAAGTAGGATATCCCGTCAAGGGAGGGGAACGTTACCCACTTGAAATGAGAAAGAGCCTAAAAAAGGCATTTATGATGGCCGGTTTAAATGCCTATCAAACATTGGATAACATTATTCGTGATTACGATTACGGAAACAAAGTTTATTCCAATAAGGCCGATATAGGTCATCTTGCCATAACGAAATTTATTCAACTAATAGGGAATAAGAAACGGCACGGCTTTTTCTTCACTTTGAACCAGGATATTTTTATTGAACGTTACGTCATGTCATCTTCGCCATCTGGCCCGCTGCCGGCTAACCACCTCGTTTGCCCTGGTGTTAAGTGTAATTACAGCCGATTTCATAATAAAGGAGGCACGAAAGAATTGGAATCCGCTGATCTTGTCAAAGTACTGAAAGACAAAGAATTGGAAAAAGCAAAGATGGATTTCAGAAAATCCCCCGATTGCCTTCATTACATCAAGCTGCATGGATCATATGATTGGCGGGATGAAAAGAACCAAACAAAGATGATCATTGGTACAAACAAGCCGGGTCAGATCGAAAAGGAACCACTTTTGTCCTGGTATTTTCAATTGTTCAAGGAAGTCCTTATACTGGGTAACCGGCGGTTGTTGATAATCGGCTACGGCTTTGGAGATCCACACATCAATGATGTCATAATTGATGCTATCAAACGGCACAATTTGAAGATATATGTGATGTCACCCGATGATCCAAAGAATTTCAGAAGAAGGATGGACGACATAGATTGGAATATTTATAGAGCTACGAGTGGTTATTATCAATGTACCTTGAAGGAATTATTTCCCATTGTAGGTAATTCTCCCCGTTATACAAATTTTAAAAAGGAATTCCTTTTTCTCTGAAGAGGTAACGATGCCTGAAAATATCAACTGGGGGCCAAGGAATCCCCATCCGCTGTCGCAGATGAGGACGGAGCTGGTGTGGGAGGGGAAGTACGACGAGTACGGCAGGCGGAGGGAGGTGGATATTGCCGGGTCGGCGATGCCGCTCCAGCGGATTGAAACGGTGGATGAACCGGCCAGTCGTTTAGGGCAGCAACCGGGCCTCTTTGACGCTGTGAAGGCCCACCCTGATGATTTCCGGAATATGCTCATCTGGGGGGACAACAAGCCCGTCATGGCCTCTTTGCTCAGGGATTTCAAGGGCAAGATTGACCTCTTTTGCATTGACCCGCCCTTCGACGTGGGGGCCGACTTCACCATGAACATCCCCATCGGTGACGAGTCCGAGACCATCGGCAAAGACCAGTCCACCCTGGAGATGGTGGCCTACCGGGACATGTGGGGCCGGGGAACGGATTCCTACCTCCACATGATGTACGAAGATCTGGTTTTGATGCGGGAGCTTCTGAGCGAGAAGGGGAGTATTTATGTACATGTAGATTGGCGGGTTAATTCGTTCCTTCGGCTAATATTGGATGAAATTTTCGGTCAAGAGTATTTCCGTAATGAGATTGCATGGCACTATTCAGGTTGGAATAAGAAGCTGGCAGGCTCTTTTGAAAAGAGACATGACTCTATTTTGTTTTACTCAAAGACGGAACGACCATCGTTTAACTCGTTCTTCATTCCATGGGTATCTAAGGAAGAGTATGTAAAAAAGCGTAAGCAAAAGATTAGAACCGATGCACAGGGCAACGAGTATGTATTGTCTGATGCCGGCGGGGGAAAAAGAGTTGAAAGATACCTCAATGATGCCATGCAAGAAGGTGTTGTGGTTGATGATGTGTGGGACATTGACAAGCTAAATAACTCTGCAATCGAATCAGTGTACTATGCTACCCAAAAACCCGAAGCCCTACTCGAACGGATCATCAAGGCATCCTCGAACGAAGACGACCTGGTGGCCGATATCTTCTGCGGCTCCGGGACTACCGGTGCCGTTGCGGAGCGGTTGGGGCGGCGGTGGATCATGGCCGATCTGGGGCGGTTCGCCATCCACACTTCAAGAAAACGACTGATCGATCTCCAGCGGAAACTTCACGATGAAGGGAAGCCTTACCGCGCCTTTGATGTTTACAATCTTGGCCGTTACGAGCGCCAGTGGTGGCAGAAGGAACGCCTCCAGGGCGCCGATGAGGAGCACCGCCGCGTCATCCTCGAGTTTTATCGGGCTGAACCCCTCACGGACTCGTCATCGCCCCTTATCCATGGCCGGAAAGGCCCGGCCCTCGTCCACGTAGACGCGATTGACGGTATCTTCACGAGGCAGGAGGTCACGGAAGTTGCCAAAGCCGTCAAAGAAGCCGGGGGCAAAGAAGTGGCCTGTCTCGCCTGGGAATTTGAGATGGACCTGCGGCTTACCTGCAACGCCTTAGAGGCGGAGCATGGAATCCGGGTCAAGCTCATCCCCATTCCGCGGGAGATCATGGAGAAGAACCGCAAGGAACCGCCGCCTTTCCTGGAGATGGCCGTCCTGGAGGCAAAACCGGTCATTCAGAAAAAGGCGGGCAGGACCGTCGCCGACATCAAGCTCATGACCTTCATACCCTCGCTTGCCGAAGTGCCCGTCAAGGAACTTCAGGCCCTGAAGGAACGGGCCGTTCAGTCCGGCTTTGATTTCATTGACTTTTGGGCCGTGGATTTCGACTACCGGCCCGGCCAGCCCTTCAAGCACCACTGGCAGGCCTACCGCACCCGGAAGGACCGGAAACTTCCCACCGTCTCCTCGCAGGACTTCACCTATCCAAAACCGGGCAAATACACGGCCTGCGTCAAGGTCATCGATACCTTTGGCTGCGACACGTCCATCACCGTGGAGGTGACGTATGAGTTCTGAAACCATCGTGAATGTTGCCGCGCTGGAACCGCTCTACAAACCGCATGAGGAACCGACCCACCACCGGGTTCGGGCCAAGACGGAGGGAGCACGGGCCGAGATCGTCAAGGGACGCCGACCGAGCGCCATCACCATCGCGCAGAATCTCCGCCAGCTCGTGGGGGAGTGGCGGCAGTGGGAATACCCCGGCGCCTCGGATACGACGCGGGAACTCCTCGCCTACTGGTTCGAGCGGAGCCATCTGACCAGCGGCAAAGACGGCGGACAGGTTCCCTTCCGCTATTACTTCTGCCAGCGGGAGGCCATCGAGACGCTGATCTTCCTTTACGAGGTGCGCAGCATCAGAAGCCTGGCCGGGATGACAGGCGAATGCGGCGGAGCGCTCAGCGACATTGCCGCCCTGGGTATCGACCCCGATGAAGACCTCTGGTCAAAATACGCCTTCAAGGTTGCCACGGGGGCGGGCAAGACGAAGGTGATGAGCCTGGCCATCGTCTGGAGCTATTTTCACGCCCTGAGGGAATCGGATTCGCCCCTGGCCCGACACTTCGTTGTCGTCGCTCCGAACCTCACCGTCTTCGAGCGCCTGAAAGAGGACTTTCATCCTGAGGGGGGCGGCCCGGATATTTTTTCCCAAGATTCCCTTATTCCCCCGGCCTGGCGGGGCGATTGGAATTTTTCCGTCGTCCTGCAGGATGCGGCGAGCGGCGCCGCCACGGGCGGCATACTCTATCTCACGAATATCCACCGTCTATATGACATCGGCAAGAGGCAGAAAAAGAAGGAAGAAGAAACCTATTCCTGGATGGGTCCGCCCGTCTCCAAGGCCAAGGCCCTCGACACGGGGGCGGCGCTCCGGGAACGGATCACCGCCCATGAACGGGTCATGCTCCTGAACGACGAGGCCCATCACGTCTGGGACCCCGGCTCCGCCTGGAACGATGCCATCGCCTACCTCCATCATACGATTAATAAACGGACCGGCGGCGGCTTGATAGCGCAGCTCGATTTCTCTGCCACGCCGAAAGACAACAACGGGAACATCTTCAAGCACGTGGTCTGCGACACCCCCTTGGGCGAGGCGGTGGATGCGGGGATCGTCAAATCTCCCATAATCGGCCGGGGGCACAGTCTCATCGAACAGCCGGGGGAGGACGCATCGGTGAGGTATCAGCACCACCTGATGCTCGGCTACACCCGCTGGCTGAAATCAAAGGAAGAGTGGGAGAAAAGCGGCAAAAAGGCGCTACTGTTCATCATGACGGAGGATACCGAGGCAGCGAATCAGATCGCACAACGGCTCAACACCGATCCACTCTACGGGGCACTCAACGGAAAAACGATCAACCTCCATACGCGCCTGAAGGGAAGCCTGAAAAAGGAAGGCCGTGGCGCTGCCGCCCAGGTGGTTTTCAAAGAGAGCGAGAAGGAAATCAGTGATGAGGACCTGAAAGAACTGCGCAAGCTCTCCCGGGATTTGGATGAAAACACGAGCCCTTACCTCTGCATCGTCTCCGTCCTGATGCTCCGGGAAGGGTGGGACGTCCGGAACGTAACGACCATCGTGCCGCTGCGGGCCTATACCTCCAAGGCCAACATCCTGCCTGAGCAGACACTTGGCCGGGGCCTGCGGCGGATGACCCCGCCCGGGGAGGCGCTGGAGGTCGTCTCCGTGGTGGAACACGATGCCTTCACCAGCCTCTATGTCCAGGAGTTGAGCCAGGAAGGACTGCCTATCGAGGTGGTTGACGTGGAGCAGATCCCGAAGACAACCGTAACCATCTACCCCGACGTCCAGAACAAGGATCTGATTGCTTTGGATCTGCTCATCCCCCGTCTCACGCCAGCGCATCGGATCGTCACCGCACTCGGGAACATCACGTTTGACGAGCTAAAGAAGGCCTTTTCCCGATATAAGCCCCTGCCACTCGGACAACCCCGGCCGACGGAGGTGGAATACGAGGGTCGGCATCTCTTTACCAATGAAGTGGTGGAGAAGATGAAGGTGGATCTGCCGCTCCTCCAGAACGGGATCACGGCGATCTCCTTTTTCCGCAAGACATTGGAATTTCAGACCAGATGCCAGAATACTCAACAGGTTCTGGCGCCGCTTCTCCAGAAATTTCTCGAGGAAGTTCTCTTCACTGAAAAGGTGGACCTCTGCGATCCCCGCCTGTGCAGCAGGCTTTCCGACAGCGACGTTCAGGAGCATATCCGGGCGACCTTCATCCCCTTAATTCTGGAGAAGATTACCCGGACAGAAAAACCCGTTCCCCAGACGGAATCTGCCTCCATAACGGCCTGGAGGCCCTTCCAGGCAACCCACTCAGAGCGGCATCCGGCCATCCCGGCCAATAAGACGCCCTTCAATCTCGTTCCATGCAACCGTGAGTTAGAGGTGGCCATGACTCTTTTCGCAGACCAAGGGCCGGACGTGGCCGCTTTCTGCAAGAATGCCGGGCCGCAGTCCCTCCGGATTGATTACCTGACCGCAACGGGTCGCATAGCCTTATACACTCCGGATTTCCTGGTACGTCTGTCCGGCGGCGGTTATCTGCTCGTGGAAACCAAGGGACGGGAGGACCAGGACGTCCCCGCCAAGGCGCGGGCCGCCGTGGCTTGGTGCCGCGCCGCCTCCACGAAAAAGGTGAAATGGGATTACCTGTATGTCCCCCAGGGCGTGATGGGAAAATTGAGTTCAAACCGGATAGAATACTTGGTCCGGACCTGCGCCCCTGCCCTGGCAAATCTGCTCAAGGAGGAGGAAGATGTACAGTTGCTGTTGCCCTTCGGCGAGACGCCGGATGTGACGGCAACAATGCTGGAGAAATTCATTTCTGCGGAAGATTTGGCATCCCTGCCATCGCGCTACCGGAAGGCGGTAGAGCATGCCGTGACCCTTTACCAGTTCACGGAAAAGAAAAAGGACATGTCCTTTGCGCCCGTCTTTACGTCCCTCTTGGGTCCATTAGACGAGGCAGCTAAGGGCCTCCTACTGGAGCTCCTTCTGCCGGATATTCCAGCGTCCTCCATAGAACAGGCCAGTTACTTCGATCCCTACTACGGGAACCTTTCCAGGAAGGACTTTAACTGGCTGAGGAACCAGGCAAACAATCTGAAACGGACGCTGATCTATCGGAATGGGGTCATGCCCCTGGGGCTTCTCTCTTTCTGTCTGGCCTACGGAAATCAGGGAGAACATCCTCCCGGCGGCGTCTTTACTTCCGTCCGACAGAAGTTTTCCCGCTTTCGCGATCCCGAATTCCCACGGATGATCGAGGACATCCGCGATTTCCGGAACACCTACGTAGCGCATCAGGAAAAAGAATTGACGGACAGAGAAAAGGCACAGGCGGCCCTGAAACGGTGGGTCGGCGGCTTACTGCAAATTTACCGTCTTCATCACGGAGCTTCTCCTTTTCATGCTTGAAGAAGTCTGCCGGATGGGAAGCTTCATGACCTTCGCATACCGGATCATGTGATCGTAACCGGAAAAGGTTACTACGGTTTTCAGGGAGCAGGGCTTATCAAAGAGTGATGAGGCTGTCTTGACCCTATTCCCCATCTCCTAAAAAAACCATGGTAGGACGGTAAAGCGCTCCCGTTGGTATGCGTTGTCTCCACCGTGGATTATAATTCCTGTCTCGGCTGCGGGTGCGCCCAAGGCGCAGAAATATCTAAGACCTGCGAAAAATGACGGATCCACCGTCTGACCGGATTTGATTTCCAGGGGGATCAATTTCCGGCCCGCATCGAGAACGACGTCCACTTCGTGGCCCGTCCGGTCTCGCCAGAAATAAAGAGGCGGCGCCTCTCCACGGTGGGCGGAGGCCTTATACAGTTCGGCAACAACATAGGTCTCGAAGACGGCGCCTCTCATAGCGTGACCGATAAGGTCCACCGGTTCTCTGATACGGAGCAGAAAGCACAGGAGTCCCGTATCGAAAAAATAGAGCTTAGGGCTTTTGATCAGGCGTTTGGAAAAGTTCGCATGATGTGGCGGAAGGAGATGAATAATGAATCCCGCCTGCAGGATCGACAGCCACTGCCGCGCCGTGGTGTGGGAGATCCCGCAATCGGCAGCGATGGATGAAAGGTTGAGGATTTGCCCCGTTCGTCCGGCGCAGAGACGGACGAAACGCTGAAAGGCATCCAGATTACCGATATTAGCCACATCCCGGACATCCCTTTCCACATAGGTCCTGTAATAGGCCGAAAGCCAATCCTGGGCGTCGAGCCCCTTGTCGTGAATGCGGGGGTAGAAGCCCTTGTGAAGGATGGCCTCCAGATCGAACGGCGGTTTTTGCCCTGTGTCCTTAAGATTGTCGATCTTCCAGGGATCAAAGGAAGGTCTGCTCAGCAACTCGTCGAGGCTGAAAGGCAGGAGGTTGGCGATGGCCGTCCTTCCGGCCAGGGTTTGGTTTACCTTGTTCATAAGGTGCGTTTTGATGGTAAGAGTAAGAGAAATATGTCAAAATCTGATTGATAATTTTACCGCAATGTCGTAATACTCTTCCCTAACTAACCCCCATGCCCGGGTCGGGCACAACGCAGGATGAAAATCACCCCCACCCCTCCCTCCCCCGTCGAGGGGAAGGGGTACAGGGAGGGGGGTATTTTCATATAAAACATAAAAAATACTTTTTACGAAGTCTTCAGGAATTAAGGTCAATGGATGAACCTCGAAACCTTTTTCAAGCCGCAAACTATGAAAGGAAAATGGATTAAGTTGGCGGCCACCGGTTTCGGTATCGGCTTCGCACCTGTCGCCCCTGGAACTGCAGGAACATTGGCGGGCATTCCCCTTTTTTTTATTTTTTCTTCTCTTTCATGGCCCGGATATCTTTTTTTTGCTGCCTGCTTTACGGGCGCCGCCGTTTATCTCGCCCGGTCGGCGGAAGTTCTCTTTGCAAAAAAAGATCCCCCCTGTATTGTGATTGATGAAATAACAGGTTTTTTGTGGACAATGTTTTTTGTTTCCTCTACCCTTATCCATGTTCTTTTGGGCTTTATTTTATTTCGCTCTTTCGATATTATAAAGCCCTTCCCAGTCAGAAGCTTTCAGGATAAATTGCCCGGAGGATACGGGATAGTGGGAGACGATGTAATGGCCGGCATTTACAGTAATTTAGTGCTCCAGATCGTGATACGATATTTTGCGATATGAGGATAATGTAATGAAGATCGGAATACTCACCATCGGTAATGAACTGACAAGCGGTAAGACGCAGGATACGAACAGCTCTTTTATCGCCCGTGAGCTGTACCACAGGGGATGGCAGGTTGCGGCGATGTTATCCGTGGGCGATGATCCTGATGCTATCAAGGGTGGGCTTGATTTTCTCTTCAGCGTTGCCGACGGCCTGATTGTTACGGGCGGGCTGGGACCAACAGCCGACGACATTACCACTGCCGCCATTGCCGGCGCCTTTGGGCTTAAACTGAACACCGACGAGGCTGTTTTACAGCACATAAAAGATTTGATGGCCAGCCTTAACCACCCCTGGATTCCCAACAACGCAAAACAGGCCATTTTTCCCGAAGGTGCGGAAACCATTATCAACAGGGTGGGAACTGCCTGGGGTTTCTCCCTGAAGCAAGACGGGAAGATCGTCACGGTCATCCCCGGCGTGCCTTCCGAGGCGCGGCAAATGTTGCTCGAAGGGGTCATCCCCATCCTCCAGCGGGGATTTTCCGATAATGACCATGTGTTGACGAAGATCATAAAACTATCAGGCATTTCGGAATCCTTTGTTGACCAGACGCTTTCCGATGCGGCATTCACTGGCATCAGTGTCGGATTCTATCCCCGTTTCCCGGATATCGAGGTAGTTCTTACGGTCAGGGATGTCGACCGGGACAAGGCGATGGATAAGATCAAGCTTGCCGAAGGCGAGGTCGTCAAGAGGCTTTCCGAACACATTTACGCCTATGATCAGGATACCTTAGAGGGAGTCGTGGCCGCTTTGCTTATCGGCAAAAAAGTAACGCTGGCCCTGGCGGAATCATGCACAGGCGGGTTGATCTCGGACCGTCTGACCGATGTGCCGGGCAGCTCCGCATTTTTTGAAAGGGGCCTTGTTGCGTACAGCAACGGATCAAAAGAGGAACTTCTCGGAGTTCCCGCAGAGGTCATCAGGCAATACGGCGCCGTAAGCCGGGAGACAGCGCTATTGATGGCGGAAGGAGTGAGGGCCCTCGGGAAAACTGATTTAGGTCTTGCCACGACCGGCATTGCGGGCCCTGACGGCGGTACGGAAGAAAAACCTAAAGGCACCGTTTTTATCGCCCTCGCCGATGGGAAAAGCACTTATTGCCGTCGCTTCTCTTTCCGCTGGGACAGGCGACGCAACAAGATGCTTACTTCCCAGTGGGCTCTTCTGATTTTAAGAAAATATTTGACAGACGAACTTGATCGTGAACGGTGAAAAATCGGTAAGGGCTTTCTTAGCGATAGAACCGCCTGCGGAAATCCTGAAGGAAATAGGCAAAATCCAAAGCAGGTTAAAGGAGGCTTGCCCATTTGATGTCCGATGGGTAAAGCCGGAAGCTATGCACTTAACCCTGAAATTCTTCGGCAATGTTTCTAAAGAAGAGATTATAGGCATTTCCCGGGTCGTTGAAAAACATACGGCAGCTTTCGCGCCCCTTCAGTTGGAGGTGAAGAAACTGGGGCTGTTTCCTTCACTGAGACGTCCGAAAGTCCTTTGGCTCGGTCTCACGGGAGACATAACTCCCCTGCTCGTCCTTCATAATAAGCTGGAACAGGGCTTTGAAGAGTGCGGCTATGCAAAGGAGGGGCGATCTTTGCAGCCCCATTTGACCTTAGGGAGGATTAAAACACCCAAATGCTCAGGAAGTCCGGAGCAGTTCCTGCGGGATGGAGGCGGCTGTAAAGCAGGTAGTTTTCTTGCGGATGGGCTTGGGATTATTAAAAGTGATTTGACGCCGCGCGGGGCCGTTTATACAAGGCTTGCGTGGTTTCCCCTCAGTGCGAAGAAGATATAAGGCATAACCCGCCTTTGCTTATGGAAGGAAGGGCGCTTAAACTAAATCCCATGCCCGGGGTGGGCACAACGAAGGATGAAAATCACCCCCACCCCTCCCTCCCCCGTCGAGGGGGAGGGATACAGGGAGGGGAGCATTTTCATATAAACGGATTCAGGGAGGTGAAGATATGGGAACAGATGATAGAGAAAAGGCGGTAGGTCTGGCTATTACCCAGATTGAGCGGCAGTTCGGCAAAGGCTCCATAATGCGACTGGGCGGTGGTGAGCAGATTTCCGATATTCCGGCCATATCCACCGGCGCGCTCAGTCTCGACATCGCCCTGGGAACGGGCGGTGTGCCGAGGGGCAGGATCGTAGAGATATTCGGTCCTGAATCAGGTGGGAAAACTACCCTGGCCCTCCATATTGTGGCGGAGGCCCAGAAGCAAAACGGCCTTGCGGCTTATATAGACGCCGAACATGCCCTCGACGTTACCTATGCCCGCAAGATCGGCGTCCATACCGATGACCTCCTCATTTCGCAACCCGATACGGGCGAACAGGCCCTGGAAATCGCCGAGACCCTTGTCAGGAGCGGGGCGCTGGATGTTCTGGTGGTGGACTCTGTGGCCGCCCTGGTGCCCAAAGCGGAACTTGAAGGAGACATGGGAGACGCTCAGATGGGCCTGCAGGCGCGCCTGATGTCCCAGGCGCTCCGAAAACTTACGGGCAGTATCAGTAAATCAAAGACCACGGTAATTTTCATAAATCAGTTGCGGATGAAAATCGGTGTTTTTTTCGGCAACCCGGAGACTACTACGGGCGGCAACGCCCTCAAGTTTTATTCCACCATGCGCCTTGACATCAGAAAGATGAGCGCCATCAAACAGGGGCAGGATGTGATCGGCTTCCGCACCAAGGTCAAGGTTGTCAAGAACAAGGTTGCGCCACCCTTCCGGGAGACGGAATTTGATATAATCTTCGGCGAAGGGATCTCGAAAGAAGGCGACATCGTTGATCTGGCCGCCGATTGCGGCATCATTGAAAAAAGCGGCGCCTGGTACTCCTATAAAGGCGAAAGGCTGGGCCAAGGAAGAGATAACGCCAAGGCCGTTCTCAAGGAAAACGGTGATATTTTGAGCGAAATAGAGGAGGCTTTGCGGGAAAAATTTGCCTTGAAGCCTAAACAGCAACAAGAGCAGTAATGAACTCCGAGTTCTTAACGGACAAAGCCGCGCAGTCAGCCTATCGTCTTCTCGCCCTCAGGCCGCTCAGCGAAAAGGAACTCCGGACAAAGTTGACGCAAAAGGGCTTTAGCCGTCCTGTGGTTGAGTCTGTCGCGGCGCGGTTTAAAGAACTTGGGTATGTAAACGACGCATCCTTTGCCCGGCAATGGGCGAGAATGCTTGCCGTAAACAGACTTTGGGGAAACCGCCGCATAGAAATGGGCTTAAGGGAAAAAGGCATTTCCCGGGAACTCATTGCCGATGCCATTGCCTTGGCGCGCGAAGAAATCACAGAGAAAGCGGCGATTATTCAACTGCTCGGCAAGAAAGGCAAGGGCCAAAGAATCATTCCGGAAGATAACCGGGAAAAACGTAGATTTATGCAGAGCCTGATGGGGAAGGGCTTCCCCTCAGGCTTGATTTTTGAGATACTGTCAATACGCGGGGAGGAAGAAGTGCATGACGGGGAGTGAAATACGGGAAAGTTTCTTAAAATACTTCGAAGGAAAGGGTCATATCAGGGTCGGAAGTTCATCCCTGATTCCGAAGGATGATCCGACGCTCCTTTTCACCAATGCCGGCATGGTGCAATTTAAGGGTTCTTTTTTGGGAATGGAAGACCGGGGGTACAAACGGGCAGTAACGGCACAGAAGTGCGTGCGGGCCGGCGGCAAGCACAACGATCTGGAAAACGTGGGTGTCACGGCGCGGCATCACACGTTTTTTGAGATGCTTGGCAATTTCTCTTTTTTCGGCGACTATTTCAAGGAAGAGGCCATCGCCTGGGTCTGGGAATATCTGACCGCAGTCATCGGCCTCAATAAAGAAAAATTGTGGGTTACTGTCTTCCGTGAAGACGAGGAAGCATTTCATGTGTGGCAAAAAATCGGTCTTTCTCCGGAACGTATCGTACGCATGGGCGAGGAAACCAACTTCTGGATGATGGGAGACACAGGCCCCTGCGGTCCCTGTTCCGAAATCATCTACGACCAGGGAGAGGGAACAGGCTGCGGACTGGCCGGCTGCAATATCGAATGCGACTGTGACCGTTATCTCGAAGTATGGAATATCGTTTTCATGCAATTTGACCGGGACAGCGCGGGAAAACTGACACCCCTGCCGAAACCGAATATCGACACAGGCATGGGCCTGGAACGCTTGGCCGCGGTCGTGCAGGGCAAAAAAAGCAACTACGATACGGATATCTTTAGAAGCATCATCGGTTTTATCGGAAAAATGAGCGGCAAACGATATGGGAACAACGAAGAAAATGACATCTCCATGCGGGTCATTGCCGACCATAGCCGGGCGATCACCTTCCTCATCGGCGACGGGGCGCTGCCCAGCAATGAGGGCCGGGGGTACGTCCTGAGAAGGATCTTGCGACGGGCGGCCCGCCACGGGAAGCTGCTGGGATTGAACAAGCCCTTCCTCCACGAGGTATCCCGGGTGGTCATAAAGACGATGCAGGACGCATACCCCGATCTTGTTGATAAAGAACCCTACATTACCAAAGTCGTGCTCAATGAGGAACAGCGCTTCATTGAAACCCTGGACGGGGGCCTGAAAATCCTGGCCGATGAAGTTGACATCCTGAAAAGGGAAGGCAAAAAGATCATACCGGGCGATGTGGTCTTTAAACTCTACGATACCCACGGATTCCCAACGGACCTGACGGCGGACATCGTGCGAAAGGACGGTTTTGCCATTGATATGGAAGGCTTCAACCAGGCCATGGAAGCACAGCGGGAAAAAGCGCGGGAATCTTGGAAGGGAAGCGGAGAGGAAGCAGTGGCGGAAAGTTATCAGCTTCTTTCCAGCCGGGGGATTGCGAGCGCCTTTACCGGCTATGAGGGGGTAAGGTCTGGTGCTTCGCGAGTCATTGCCATCCTGAAAAAAGGGCAGCCGGCAGAGGAGTTGACGACCGGAGAAAAAGGGGAGATCGTCGTCGGTGAGACGCCTTTCTACGGAGAAAAAGGCGGCCAGGTGGGGGACCGGGGCGTCATTGAAGGAGAAGGCGGCGCTTTTTACTTTGAAGTCAGCGACACGAAGCGCCCCCTGGAGGACATCATCACCCATGTCGGTCTCCTGAAAACAGGGCGTCTGCAAGTGGGCGATAGCGTGCTGCTCAGAGTGGACGTGGAAAACAGACGGGCGATCGAGGCCAATCATTCCGCCACCCACATCCTCCAGGCCGCCATCAAGACAGTCTTGGGCGATCATGTAAAACAGTCCGGATCGCTCGTTAATGCCGAACGACTCCGTTTTGACTTTACCCATTTTTCGCGCATCAAGGAGGAAGACTTAAGGCGCATTGAAACACTGGCAAACGATTTTATCCGGGGGAACTTCCCCGTGAGCACGTGCGTCCTGCCGATCGCGGAGGCCGTCAAGACAGGGGCGACAGCCGTGTTCAACGAAAAATACGGCGAGGTGGTCCGGGTTGTCGGAATGGGCGAGATCAGCAAGGAACTCTGCGGCGGCACCCATGCGGCCAGGACAGGCGATATCGGCTTGCTCAAGATTACCCACGAATCCTCCATTGCGGCAGGTGTGCGGCGCATTGAGGCCGTGACGGGCAGGGAAGCCTTCAAGTATGTAAGCGCCCTTGAAGAAGAGGCGAAGAAAACGGCCGGTTTACTGAAGGCCGGCGCCTTCGAGGTTGCCGAAAGAGTCGAAAAACTCCTCAAACACCAGCGCGACCTGGAGAAGGAAATTGAAGCCTTGAAGGGAAAACTGGCCGCGAAGGATTCATCCGATCTTCTCGACCGGGCAACGGAGATAAAGGGCATCCGGGTACTGGCCGCCGTGGTGGAAGTAGCGGATGCCAAGACCCTGCGCGACCTGGGCGACAAGCTCCGGGACAGGCTCCGCTCGGGCATCATTTTTCTGGGCAGCAAAGGCGACGGCAAGGCCATGCTGCTTTGCCTCGTAACGAACGACCTTACAGATCGGTATCATGCCGGGAAGATCATCAAAGAAATCGCCCCCCTCGTCGGCGGCAGCGGCGGCGGCCGCCCCGACATGGCCCAGGCCGGAGGACCGCATCCGGAAAAGCTGGAACAGGCTGTTGCAAAAATAGGAGATATTATTTAAGCCCGTACCACATTGCCAAACTGCAAGGGTAATTGAACATCAAAAGTTCATACTTGTAGAAATTGTTAGGCCACGTATAACTGAAAGAAATGATAGACATATCAAAACAAGTAATGTAAATTTCATATTGAAATCAATAAGGTAAATGGATGCGTAATTCTTAATAAAATATGGACGTCCCCCATATTTTTGTTCCAATGGCGCGTCATGCGGACAAGGAAGCAAAATTCCGCTTGTTATGTGGATCAATTTAATTATACGTTAGACCTGAAGAGAATATGAAGACAAGAGCACCCCGGAATAGGACACTGACCTGCAAAGACGATGAGTTGCCCGTACTGGCAGCCGAACTGCTACGCCTGTCAGCAACAGCAAATGCTGAATCGCTGAACAACCGCATTATCAATCAGGATCTTTTTGAAGCACTACCTTTCCTCCCAACAGCATTTGTTGATCTTCTGATTATGGACCCTCCGTACAATCTTACAAAAAACTATAACGGACATGTCTTTCGATCTCAAGAAGCAGATCAGTACACTACCTGGTTTGACGGCGTAGTCTCATCGCTTATCCCTCTTCTTCGGCCAACGGCCTCATTTTATGCTTGCAGCGACTGGCAGACTTCCACACTCGTATTTCCTGTTCTGAACAAGTATCTGCATGTCCGAAACCGTATCACATGGGAACGGGAGAAGGGGCGCGGTGCTAAAGCCAACTGGAAGAACAACACCGAGGATATATGGTATTGCACTCTCGGCGAGGACTATTATTTCAACGTTGAAACGGTCAAACTCAAGCGACGGGTAATCGCTCCGTATCGTTCAGGCGATGGACAACCCAAAGATTGGGAAGAAACACAGAATGGCAATTACAGGCTGACGTACCCGTCAAATCTGTGGTCTGATATCACCATTCCCTATTGGTCAATGCCCGAAAATACTGATCATCCCACACAGAAGCCGGAAAAATTGATCGCGAAACTTGTTCTCGCCAGTTCCCAACCCAATGACATGGTGTTCGACCCATTCCTTGGAAGTGGCACCACAGCAGTCGTTGCGCGCAAACTCAACAGACGCTTTTCTGGAATCGAACTCAATCAAAAGCATTGCTGCTGGGCGGTAAAGCGTCTGAAGCGGGCAGAATCGGATAAGATCATCCAAGGATACGCAGATGGCGTATTCTGGGAACGAAACAGCTTGAATGACCAGAAGCCAGGCAAAGGATCCCGCCAGAGCCATGACATGCTGGAGCTATTCCATGAATAATGTCCTCAAGGAATTGTTCAACCTGATTAAGATGCAAGATGGGATAAACAACAAAGCCCGATTGACGCGCATCGTCTCAGATGCCTTTCATTTGACAAAAGACAGGTCGGTTTATTACTGCCCCGATTTCGTCATACGATTCAGTTCTTCCGCCGGCCTAAATTTCGGTAATACAGTTTTATCACTCTCCAATCTGCGAAAGTACGATGATCGCCCGTTCATCGTCTGCCTTGTGACTCCCAAATCGAATTACTGCCTCATCGCAAACACGACATTCCTGAAAAAGATCAGCCACAGTTCCCAAGAACTAAGAGAAAACAACATCAGAGGGAGCTTCAATGGTTCGTACTTTTCACCTCTGCAGCAAATTCATATCCTAAGCCAGGGTACTGCTCGTTGTAATAGTCTAGAGCTTGGGCAAATTCTTGTTCAGCGCAGGAAAGTATACGGATGTTCATCGTTTGTTGATCCGTTCAAAAACCGCCGCTGCTGAATCGGCGCAGATTTTGCCGGTGTCGTAAGCATCAATTCGCGACTCCGCCTCTTCCGCCCAGCGAGCGTCAATTTTATCGTTTCGGGCCTTATCGAAGCTGCGGAAAAGCTCGTCAATTAATTCCGCCCTGTCCACCGGATTTAGGTGTAACGTCTGCTCAAGAATTTTCTGTGTTTCCATAGTCATTTTTGATTTCTCCCCTCATTACCTTGTGGTCACGATGGGCGAGATCAGCAAGTAACTCTGTTTCTAAGCAGTAGATCGTTAACCTCAACATATGAATCACCAGAAATCTTCCTTTCACTCGGTGGACAGCAAAAAATATTCCTTGTCTTTCAGGCAAACGGGACGTTTTCTACATGAATTTCGGCAGAACTATGGCCTAAAGTGTGGTATATAATGGACGATAATCATAAGTGTGGGAGTAAAACAATGGCAGGCATCGATCATATTGATCGTTTCAAGATCGTCCGGGAATTGGATAGGGGCAGCGGCGGCATAGTTTATCTGGCCGAGGACCCCCGCCTGGAACGTAATGTTGCCATCAAGACGATTGGGCGCTTCCTGTCAACTGAACAGGGAGACCATCTCATGAAGGAAGCAAAGATCATCAGCCGGCTCCGGCACCCCAATATCGTGTCTGTTTATGAGGTAGGGGATTACGAGGGAAAACCTTACGTCGTGTTGGAGTATGTGGAGGGTGTGTCACTGCGCGAGCTCATGAAACAGGAAGGGGTAATCGTCGTTCCCAAGGCAGCATCCCTGATGATCCAGATATTGGACGGCATTGCCTATGGTCATCAAATGGGGATTATCCACCGGGATTTGAATCCGTCCAATATCATGATCGATCGCAACAATATACCGAAGATCATGGATTTCGGCTTGTCGTTCATAATCGGAACAATCCACGATGCAGGCACTATACCCCATTACATGGCCCCGGAACACTTTTTCCAGACTCCCCTGACAACACAAACAGATATCTTTTTTCTCGGCGCCCTGTTCTATGAAATGATCGTCGGCTTCCGCGCCTTCAGTGGAGACGATCTGTCATCTTTGACCTATCGGATCGCCCATGATCCTCTTGATCCACCGTCGAATCACATTCATGGCGTAAATCATGCCATCGACCGGATAATTATGAAAGCCATGGAAAAGAATCCGAAAGACCGGCACCCTGACGCACTGGAGATGAAACAACTGCTGGAGGACTACCTTAATCCGGTAGAGCGAGATGAAAGGTCCAGCGTGGTTCACGGTACGGTCGATTTTCTCATGCGGCGCATGCACCACAAAGGTGATCTGCCTGCCTTCTCCAGTCACATGATCGAGATCAACACCAAGCTTTCGTCTCTGACAGCGATCAACTTTTCTTCAGCAGGGGACTTGGCCAAGATTATCCTGAAGGACTTCTCGCTCACCAGTAAGCTGCTTAAAGTCGTAAATTCCGCGTTCTATGCGAGTCTATCTGGGAAGGTTACAACCATTTCAAAGGCGTTGCTTCTCCTCGGCGTTGAAAAGGTGCGGATGATGGCTGCCACATTGATGCTTTTTGAACATCTCCAGAATAAATCACAGGCGACAGAGCTAAAAGAGGTGGCCCTCAGCTCCTTCATTAGCGGTCTCGTTGCCATAGATGTGGCCGATAATATGAAGCTGTCAGGGAAAGAGGAAGCCTTCATCTGCGCCATGCTATTCAACCTGGGCAAGATGCTGGTAATCTGCTATTTCCCCGAAGAGTATGAAGAGATCAAAAAGCGGATGATCCAGACAGGACTTGACGAAACCGGGGCATCCAAGGCCATCCTGGGAATCTCATACAATGCTTTAGGGATGGCCGTATCGCGATCCTGGAATTTTCCTGATAAAATTGTCAATAGCATGAATTCCCTTCCCCGGCATATCATCGAGCGACCTAAAACCGAGCTGGAAACCCTGCAGATATTATCCAACTATTCCAATGAGTTAATCTACAGATTCACAAACACCCCATCTTCCGACCGGTCAGAAGTAACCTCCGATATGTCGAAGCGCTATCATAATAGCCTTCCCATAGCTGAGGATCAGATGGAATCACTAATAGAATCGGCAGTAACAAAAGTCGACCCTTACTACGATGTCGTCAGGATCGATAAGAAGACCAGCATCATGATCAGAAAACTCTTCCAACCCGACCCAAAGGGGCCGCCAGAAGCGCAAGAGAAGGAAACGATCGGGCGATCAAAAACCACAGCTCTTCCGGAAGAGCCTGTTCATAAAACTACCCTGCCCGGTTTTGCTGTTACAGAGCTACAGATCGGCATCCTGACGAATGGCATCCGTGAGATCAATGATGTCATGAAAGGCCGCTGCAATCTGAACGATGTGCTCTATATGATCCTCGAAACAATGTACCGCGGTTTTGAGTTTAGCCGCGTGATCTTTTGCCTGCGCGATGAAACAAAGGGAAAGATGGTGGCCCGTTTTGGGCTGGGAGAAAATGTCGATGAAATTGTCCAACATTTCCATTTTCGGATTGGACGGACCTCAGATATATTTAATATTGTCATCGCCCAGGAGAAGGGAATCCTCATCGATGATGCTGCTGCCCCCAATATTCTCAAAAATCTTCCCGAGTGGTACCGGGGCATTATCTCCGCGCCGTCATTTCTTATCTATCCTTTGGTTACCGCAGAGGGATGCCTTGGTATGTTTTACGCTGATAAGAAAACCAAGGAGAGCATGCTTACGGAGGTTCAAAAGAACTTCATGGAAAATCTGCGTGGCATTGCCATTAAGGCGATAACTCAAAAACAAGGGAAAAGGGGACGGTTCTAACCCTAAATTATTTCGCAATTAAGTTTCCGGGAAATGGAACCGCCCCCTTTTCAAGCAAGGGATGTCCTGATGGCTAAACATACACAACATAATAGCCAGAAGAAGGAGGTTAACTGCATATCCTGTCAGAATTTCTACATCACTTATGATCAATATTTCCCATATGGGTGTCGAAGTGCAGGTTTCAAATCGCGTTTGCTGCCTTCCATAGAGATGTTCGCGAATTCCGGGATGGAATGTCAGTTTTTTAAGGAAAAGGAACGAGTCCAAAGAAATTGAGGTTTTTGAGTATATGCAATTGACGTTTGGTAGTGTCCTAATTTGCCTCAAGGAGATCTGAAATACTCCAAAGTTTATTTGTAATGCCGGCAGCCATAGCAGGGGTTATCCTGAGCGTCCCATGAATCCGAACAAAGTTGTAATGTGCATAGTGTAAGGCAACTGCCGCTTTCATATTATCCAGTTTTTTACTAAAGGCGTTTGTTAATCGAGTGAAGCGCCTGACCTGCATCCTGACTGTGAGATTCTGGCGTTCCACATAAGACGTGCAGATTTTATTTGGATTGGGATTGCCGACAATATACTCCTTTGTTGTTGAAATGACCTTGGGAGGGCTGTATCTACCGGGGCCAATTGGCTCCGCTTCATAGGACTTTACAATCTGTCCATAATCAACGTCACCACCAAAGCCAACCTCAACAGCTTCTGCATATGCTTTTAATTTATCCGAACTTAATTGGATTCGATTATCTAAGCGTGATGCCAAATCGGAAATAAAGGCTTGGGCAGTAAAAACATCGCGTTTGCCCACCTTGTAAACAGGAACCAGTTTGCTTTCCGAATCAATAGCAACGAACGTGTAAAAGTCGCCAACCTCGTCAGGATTGTCATTCCTCCCCACGTGACGTTGCTTCTTGCCCACAAAAGACCAAACTTCGTCAACTTCAATATTCTTACAGGATAAATGGCGCATTTCGGTATCCATGATTTTTTCGCAGGAATCACCGGATTTATTTAGAAGGCGCATTATGGTATCCCGGTGAACCCCTGTCATGCGCTCAATAGAGCGAATACTGGAACCTTCTACCAATGCACTAATTATCATCTCTTGTTTTTCGTCCTTTAAAATATTCATTGACAATCTCCTGTAAAGATGCAAATTTATAAATTAATGGTGGAGCGCAGGGGAGTTGAACCCCTCCGGGAATGGGTGTAAAGTCCTCCAGGGAACCAATCGCGCCCCATTAAGGATTGCCAAGACCCCAAATCTTTCCCCCACCAAGGATCAAGATTTGGGGTCTTCTCGTTATCGCCCCCACTGGCGGCAATCCAAGGACCGATGAGGGCTAAAATTCTTCTTGTCATTTCATTACCTCCTAACGTTTAATTCATTAAAACATATTTTAATGCTCATGTCGAGTACAAAAACAATAAATTTTAAATTATTTTGTTCTTGAGTTTTAAGACCAAATGAATTATAAATTTCTACAAGGAAGGAAAAGGAGGTGTTGAAAAATGGATAATGTGCAAGAAAAAACAAAACGGAAAATCCAACGAAGTCCCAGCTATCCTATGCTTAGCTTAGAAGAAGCAATCCAGAAAATACAGATATTGTGGGAGAAAGACCGAAATAAAACTATCCCCATAGAAGCTGCATATGGACACCTTGGCTATAAAAAAGTTGGGGGGTATGCTTCCAGGGTGATTGCTGCGCTGAAAAAATTCGGCTTGATTTCTGAGAAACAAAATGATATTATTCTTACCGCTGAAGCACTTGATTTGGCATTACACGACCCTTCTGATAGTATATATGTTGAAACAGTCAGAAATTTGGCTTTCAAACCAACTATTTATGAAAAACTATTTAATGAGTATAATGGAAATTTACCATCAGACGCTACGTTAAAAATAAAATTAATTAAGGAACATGAATTCAATCCTGACAAAGTGGATGGTTTTCTATCTGATTTTAGGAGGACTATCGAATTTGCAAATTTATTGTCCGAGCAAAAAGAAGAATCAGATAAAAAAACAGAGGAGGCAAGGAATATTTTAGCATCTATTGATAAGCAGTCCTCGACAAGTAAGCCAAAGGCAGAGATACAAATGCAGAAAATACAACCACTTAATGATAATGAAAGGGTTATTGCAACATATTCAATTGGACGAGGTCAAACGGCTCGTATTTTGATTTCTGGCGATCTTACCACCGAAAAATCGATAGATAAACTGTTAACACGCATGCAAGAAGACAAAGAGGACTTGGTCGAAAATATTGCTGATGAAAAATGCGGAACAACCAATAATTGAAGATTTAAAGGTGGCGGTAGAAAAGCTACATGAATGCCTGGCCACTCATATCGAGGATATCGCAGTTATAGAAAAATTCGGCCAAGATACGGTATGGGAAGGCGTTGTCAGTGTCTTTGAGATAAAAGGACACGATAAAGCAGATAAATGCTATGCTTGGTCTTCTCCTATAGAAGGCAGTAAAAAGAGGCGCTTCTATGCTGTTTTAAATATCTCTCCGATTGATTCTCCGGAAAAAGCGGTCAGGGTATCCATTATTCAAAATTTTAAAACTGGTAAAATAAACTGTATGGGATGATTTTTAAAAAATATCTAAATTTTTTTAAATAAAATCCGATATACCTTAAAAATAGTTCTTGACAAATCTCCATGGAACCATTATTTCTAAACCATAAAACGCCTTGGAGTGAAAGCC
>DATESZ010000144.1:0-19581 GCA_035283845.1 Syntrophales bacterium
CAGGGTTATCCGTGTTATGGCAGAACGGGATATTTAGCGGAAACCAAATGGTCATAGTCATGAGGCGATAGACATGAAGAAAATATCTGATATTCCTAAATTAGACCGGCCCCGCGAAAAACTTCAACATAAGGGATCCAAGGCATTATCCGATCTGGAATTGATCGCTATTCTTATGGGAAGGGGCGTCGAAGGGCATGACGTTCTTTCTGTTGCATATCGTGTTTTAAAGGTAATGGATGCTGCCAATGGCAGACCAACACTGGATGAACTCCAGAAGATTGAAGGTGTCGGACCTGCGAAGGCAACACTTATTGAAGCGGCGCTGGAATTTGCCCGCCGCCGGATTCGTCCGGAAGGATTGAAAATATCGTTCCCTCCCGATGTGCTTCCATTGATAAGGCACTACGGGGATCGCAAGCAGGAACACTTCATCTGTATTTCTTTGAATGGCGCGAGTGAAGTCATAGCGCATCGCGTGGTTTCTGTCGGCCTTGTAAATAAAACGCAGGTTCATCCGCGGGAAGTGTTTGCTGATCCTATCACCGACCGGGCGTCAGCCATCATCGTCGCTCACAACCATCCTTCCGGTGAACTCAAACCAAGCAAAGAAGATATCGAGATCACAAAGCAATTACGAGCTGCCGCTGAGACGTTAGGAATAAAAGTGCTCGATCACATCATTTTTAATCAGAAAGATTATTACAGTTTTCTGGAAAATGAGATGCTTTAAATCAGTCAGCAATTCCCTGCGCCTCTGGAGGGTATTGATTTAACCTGAGCGGTCGGTAAGTTACTGGAGGCAGACGCTGCTTCTATTCTGGATTATGGCTCCTGACTCCTGAAGGCTATATTGTCTTACTCTCAATGCCAAGCTTCTCGATCCGGTAACGAAGGGAATCGGCGCTTACACGGAGAAGCTCGGCGGTCTTAATCTTTGAACCACGAGCCTTTTCCAAAGCCTTTTCTATAAGCTGTTTTTCCAGTTTAGCCACCTCCTCGCTTAAATCGATTCCCTCGGGGGGAATATCAATATCATAGTTAACATATGAGCACGACTGAATATTTCCCGCCAGCACCAGATTCTCGGGAAGAATAATATTGGACTGTTCCAGGACGACGCTCCGTTCGATAATATTTGCCAGTTCCCTGATGTTGCCGGGAAATGGATATTCCATAAGCAGGTCCAGAGCATAGGCTGACATCGTCTTCGGCTCCTTCCCGAATTCACGCGAATACTTATTGATAAAATATCTTGTTAGTAAAGGTATGTCTTCCCTTCTTTTTCTTAAGGGGGGAATAGAAATAGGAATGACATTCAGCCGATAGAAGAGGTCCTCCCGGAAGGCGCCTTCCCTTACCATCTTTTCCAGATTCCGATTGGTAGCGGAAACGATTCTTATATCAACCTTGATGTCCTCCGCCCCGCCAATCCTTCGGAAGGTTTTTTCCTGCACTACCCGGAGAAGCTTGACTTGCAAAACCGGCGGTAATTCGGCAATCTCGTCGAGGAAAATAGTTCCACCCCTGGCAATCTCAAAGAGACCAGGCTTGTCTAAATGGGCGCCCGTAAAAGAGCCCTTCATGTAGCCGAACAATTCCGATTCCAGCAGATTTTCAGGAATCCCCCCGCAATTGATAACCACAAAGGGCATGTTTTTTCTGGCACTGTTTTCATGGATGGCCATGGCCACAAGCTCTTTCCCTGTTCCGCTCTCGCCTAAGATAAGGACATTTACATTCGCATTCGCCACCTTGTTAATGCTACTGTAAACCTTCAATATTTCTTTACTATTGCCCATTATATTCCCGAAGCGCAGGGCGTCCTGCGCCTCTTTGATAAACAGGGCGTCGTCCTTCCTGATGCCCTTCTTGGCTAAGGCATTACGAATGGTTATCTTAAATTTTTCGACGTCGAAGCCTTTCTCAATGTAGTCGTAGGCGCCTTCTTTCATAGCCGATACCGCCGTTTCGCCGGAAGCATAGGCAGTAATGAGCATTGACATTGTTTCCGGTGAAACTTCCTTCAGCTTCTTGATAAACTCGATACCGTCGAGGCCCGGCATCTTGAGGTCAGTAATGACAAGGTCGTACTGCTCCTTCCGGCAGTGCCCCAAGGCCTTTTCCGAATTAGAGGCAACTGTTACCCGGTAGCCTTCCCGGGTGAGCATTATTTCCAGAAATTCCCTCATGCCCTGGTCATCATCTACTACAAGAATATTAGCCATTTCCCATCTCCAAAAAATCCCTATTGTCCGCCTGGGCAGGTAAATACAATAAGAATGAAGTTCCGCGCCCAATTTCGCTGGAAATTTTTATTTTGCCTTTGATGGCTTCCACAACCCTGCTCACAATAGCCAGCCCCAGACCAGTCCCCTGTTCCTTGGTCGTATAGAAAGGTTCAAAAACTTTTTCCAGATCTTTTTCTTCAATCCCGCAACCCGTATCTGACACTAATATTTCCAGACCATCGGGAAATCCGTCAAAGGAATTTTTTTTAGTTTTGACGGTCAGGGCGCCCTCTGCCGGCATGGCCTGAAGGGCGTTTAAAAGCAGGTTCCAGATTACCTGCCTGATTTCCGACCTGTTGGCATAAATGAAGATGTTCTCTTCCAGGGACTTGCGGATTTCAATACCTTCGTGCCAATCCTGCCCGTATTGCAGGGCGTCGAGGGCCTCTTCCATAATCTCCCTGCTGTCGATCATCTCAGGGGAGCCTGGCGTCGGCCTTGCGAGGAGCAAAAAATCCTTCATAAAACTCTCCAACTGCTCCTTGCCGCGCAATATAATACGCATCAGTCTCTCGTCAGAATGTGGCAGGTAGAGACTCCTGCTCAACACCTGGATGGACCCGCTGATGGAGGCCAAAGGGTTCCTTATTTCGTGGGCGAGACGCGCAGCCATTTCACCGATTAAGGCCATTCTCCGACTCTTTTCATAGATTTCTTCCATCTTTTTTATCGATGTCAGATCCTGGAAAATCAGGATGTCGCCTATTCTCTCGTCCTTGTTATTTTTCAACGGTGAGACAGAGCAACCCAGGATTACCTTCCTGTCTTTTTTGGTCTTAAATACCACCTCAAAACGGTTCTCTGCCGGCGTCTGAAAGGCATCCCTTTTGGCCGGCATGTCGCCATATATAGGCAATATCTCTAAGATACTCTTGCCTTCCACATCGGCAAAGGCATAATCGGTAATTTCCTGCGCTGCCTTATTGAATGATTTAATCTTACCTGAAAGATTTATGGTTAATATGCCGAGATTTGCCGACTCAACAATGCTCCTGTGCAGGAGATCCAGTTGTTCGAAGGCGCTTTCCTTTTCCGCAAGCAGAGCTCTGGCCTTTCTTTCCTGCTCCACCACGAAGCTGGCAAGAAAGGCTGTCATATAAAAAGACAGGATGTGAGTAAAAATCCGGGAAAAAACATAGCCCGCCTGAATGGGGTAATCACCGATTGTTACATACAATGGATTAATCAAGCCGTAATATTCCATGTCAAGGAGCGCCCCGTAAAAAATGCTGCATACGGAAGCGATTATAATGGCGCCGCCTCTTCCCATAAACAAGACGGAGTAGACGATGACCAGGTTGTAGAAAACGGAATAGATGCTTAATGTCCCTCCCGTTACATAGACGAGGTAAGTAATGAGCGCCGCATCGCACATGGTCTGGATATATGCGTTTATTTTGATGTTTTTACTTAGATAAAGGAGAAATAGATAAAAAAAGGAAAGGCTGTAGACCGTAACGATGATGACGTAATAGAATGACAGGGATCTTTCGGGGAAGAGAGCCATCCCTTTGAGTTCACTGAAGGCCGCCATTCCCAGTAAAAAGGTTATAATTGCCACCCTCGCCAGCATCAGCCAGCGGATTCGGGCGGTCAGATTTTCCGTTTGTAATTGATATTCATCCATGACGATGCTTTCCTATACAATTAATTGTTCTTATAATATATTATTTCAAAAATTTCTATCCTTCCAGGAATTATGCAAAAACCTCTTATACCCATCGTCATTGCTCTGATAGCGGGGATTGCCACGGGATATCACCGGCATTTTCCCGAATTGCCGCTTCTCGCGGGGCTTATAATTGTTTTTTCCCTTATCCTTGCTCCGGCAATAAGAAAAGGCAAAGTGCGCCTCTTGTTTCTTGCCTCCTTCGCCTTCTTTATCCTCGGTATTCTCAACATCAATCTATCTTTATATGCCGTTCCGGACGCAAAACACGCAATCCACCAGACAGGAGGGGGAAAACTGACTTTTGAAGGCATAGTCAATGAAGACCCAGTGTTATCGCCTGATGGCCAGGTGATTATTGTCAATGTCCGCAGCATTATCGGTGAAAATGGCAGCCTCCCCGCTGAAGGACTGATAATGCTTTCCCTGCCCCGGATTGAATACCCCTTCAAATACGGGGACATCATCCGCTTCAAGACAAAGTTGAGGAGACCTCGCAACTTCAATAACCCAGGCGCTCTCGATTACGAAAAACAACTCCGGGGACGGGGCATCCTGGTGCAGGGAAGAATAAGCAATGCTTCCGACATTGTCCTGATCAGAGAAGGCCGGGGAAACGCATTCAAGGCGGGCATAGAAAGGTTCAGAAGCAGGCTTCGTAAGATCATTGAAGAAAATTCCATAAACCCGCAAAAAGAAATCCTTACGGCCCTCCTTTTGGGGGAGAAGAAAAAAATACCTCAGCCGGTGCGGGACAGCTTCAGCCGCACCGGAACGTCCCATATTCTGGCAATCTCAGGCCTCCATGTGGGAATGATCGCTTCGCTTTCCATCTTCATGGTCCTTGCCGTCATGAAAATCTCCCCCTACCTTCTTTTAAGATTCAATGCCCTGAAGGTTGCCAGCTTTATAGCCGTCATACCTGTCCTGATCTACGCCTTCATCGCCGGCCTCGGAGTCTCAGTTATCAGATCCACCATCATGATCCTTGTTTTCCTGGTTGCCGTCCTGATTCGCAGGGAAAGAGAACTCTCCAACACCCTTGCTCTGGCGGCATTAATCATCCTTCTCATTAACCCTGCCTCTCTTTTCGACATATCTTTTCAGCTTTCCTTTATGGCAGTTGCCTCCCTTATTTTTGCCGTTCCGGTTTTTTCAACTTTTTTGGGGAGCGGCAGACAGGAAGTAGTGGCAGCGCCGCTTTCCCTGACAGGAAAAATTGTCAACAGCCTTCTCCTCTTCGTTTTCGTATCCATAACCGCCACTTTCGGCACCCTGCCTCTGATCGCTTTCTATTTTAACGGTTTTTCCACTTTCTCCCTGCCTGCCAATGGCGTTGTCGTACCCCTGATGGGCATGGTCGTCCTTCCCATCGGCATGCTTGTCATCATTACCGCGCCCTTCTCATCCGCCCTGGCCGCCTTCCTCGTCAAGGCCGCATCTTTCTTTGCGGCAATATCCATTACAGCGATACATTTTTTATCCTCACTCCCCGGCTCCTACCTGAGGTTAAGCACCCCCTCGCTTCCTGAGATCGTTTGCTATTATCTTCTGCTTGTCGTCATCGTAATCTTTATTGACAGAAAAACAGGAAAAACTGCACCCGAAACCTGCAGGCTTAGTTCAAATTTTCTTAAGTATGCCTTCTGCGCCCTATTGATTTTTTTTGCCGTCGATTACTTTTATCTAACCTGGAGGGATAAATTCAGGACCAATCTGCAAATCACGGCCATCGATGTAGGTCAGGGCGGCGCCACGCTTATTCGCCTGCCGGGAGGCAAAAACATGCTCGTAGACGGTGGCGGCGATCCCGGCGGGGGGACTTTTGATGTAGGGAAATATGTTCTTGCCCCCTACCTGTGGCGGGAAAGAATCAAACAACTTGAGGCGGTTGTTTTGACCCATCCTCACCCCGATCACCTGCAGGGGCTTCTTCATATCCTGGAAAATTTCAAGGTACGGGAGGTTTGGACGAACGGGCATGCCGCCGACACAGACTTGTACAGAAACTTCCTAAAACTCATCGAGGAAAAAGGGGTTGTCCATCGGATCATGAACGAAAAAACGGCGCCGGTAAAAATAAGCGGGGTGACCATATACATATTGAACCCTGACGCCTCTTTCCAAAATAGAAGAATAGATGACTTTGAGGAAACGAACGATGCATCGCTGGTCCTCAAGATCGCCTACGGAAAAGTTGCTTTCCTTTTAACCGGCGATATTTCCCATGCTGCCGAAACGCGTCTTGTTGAAACAGGCGCGGATATAAAAAGCGATGTCCTTTTTGTACCCCACCACGGGGGAAGGACCTCCAGCGCCGCGCCTTTCCTTAATATTGTCAGGCCCCGGATCGCAATAGTAAGTTGCGGCCTGGACAACGTCTTTAAACTCCCCCATCCCGATGTCCTGAAAAGGTATGCAAACCTGCCTGCAAAGGTATACCGTACGGACTTAAACGGCGCCATCACCATTAACACAGACGGCAAAGAACTGTCCGTGAAAACGTTTCAGCAGCAACCCAGATAATTCGTTGACAAGAACGCCTCTTTATCTTATGTTGCGACACTTTGAAAAACCAGGATGATATCAGGGCAATAGATGATAGACGTGACACCGAGGCTGTCGAAAGAAGCATAGAAAGGAAAGGGGCATTGAAATATTCGAAATCACCATTAAACCATGGATATGCAAATCAAATCCTTACCATAGATCTGGATGAAGGCATCATATCCACACCAAAACTGGATCCAAAGGTCAGGGATTTTTTCATCGGCGGCAGAGGTTTGGGACTCTATTTGCTTCACCGGCTGACGACCGCTGAAATGACTGCCTACGATCCGGGAAACCCCCTGATCCTTTCACCCGGACCTTTGGGGGGCATTCCGCAATTTCCTGGAACGAGTAAGTGCATGGCCATTTCCTTATCCCCCATAACCGGTATTCCAGGCGTTTCCAATTTTGGCGGACACTTTGGCGCTTATCTTAAATATGCCGGATTCGATGCACTGGAAATAACGGGAAAGTCTGAAGATGACTGTATGATCGTCGTCGATAGTTTCAGGGAGGAAATATCCGTGATTGCGGCTCCGCCCTTTGATCAGGTTTTTGATTTGCAAAACACCATCGTTGAGAAATTTATCCAAGAGGGTTTTCGTAAAAATGACATCGTCTTTGTTACGACGGGCATCGGCGCTGCCAATACCACTTACGGATGCATCAACAGTCATTATTTCGACGCCGCCAAGCCTGCGGATGGGACCAAAGGACTTTTCCGGACCAAACAAGCAGGTAGAACCGGCCTGGGCACTGTGATGAGGGACAAGAAAATTCTGGCGATTATTATCCTTTCCCATTACCCTCATGGCGAAAATCCTTATGGTGCGGCGGACTGGGATAAGGTGAAGCAAGCGGGAGCAAAACTCCATCACATTATCAAGGAGGTTGATCCCCAATCCCTGAATATGCACCGTAAGGGCTCGGCGGGGCTAATCTCCTTCATGAATAAGCAAGAATATCAGTCTCTGCCCGTCAAAAATTACCAGTTTGGTTCATCCCCTCAGGCGGAAAAGATCTGTGGAAAATTTTATGCAGAGCACCTTTTTGATCATCGAGGCCTTGATGGCTGCTTCCCAGGCTGCAACCTTCAATGCACCAAGGGCGGTTGGATAACTTTGGCGGCGGGGATGCACAAAGGCAGGAAAGTGTGGGTGGATGGTCCAGAGTATGAAACGGCCGCCGGCTTTGGTTCCAACCTGGGTATATGGAATCCGGAATTCATCATGGAGGCCAATTGGCATTGTGACAATTATGGAATCGATACCATAACAACGGCAGTCATTATGGCTTTCCTGATGGAATGTTTCCAGAGAGAATACATGGTTAAAGAAGATTCAGACGGTTTCGTGTTGAGGTGGGGAGATGAAGAAGCGGCACTGGCCTTCATTCATCAAATTGCTTACGGGGAAACAGAATTGGCAATAGAAGCCGGAAGGGGCATGTTGGCGTTAATCGACTGGATTGCGGACAAATATGCCGGGAGAACTGGAAGGCCCCATCCCCACAAGGAACTTGAACAATTTGCCATGCACTCCAAAGGGCTTCCCTTTTCTCTTTATCGGACCCATCGATCCTTGTCCATGCAGGGCTCTTATGCTGCTGCCAGCGACATCGGGGCTCATCATGCCGCCGCCTGGCTTGTCAAGGCGGACATGCTGGGCGCCTTCCCGACCTTCCAGGAAAAGGCCAGAGCGTTGATCACCTATCCCAGGGTTCGTCTCGGTAACGATAATTTGGGTCTTTGTAAACTGCCCTGGGTCGATGTCTTTAATCCCGAATCGGAAAAGATCCCTGATACGGATAAATATATCAATCCAGCCTCTCAGAAAATCTATGCCGATTTCTATAATGGCATGCTGGGTACAGATATGACCTGGGAAAAAATCTTCGAGCAGACCGATCGGGACATCAATTTACAGCGGGTCATGAACGTCATGCGCTATGGCGCTAAAACGGGCAGTTATGACTGGATTCCCGACAGGGCAATAGGGCCCATTGATGATCTCCTCTACGATTCCGAGCACGAGTATTACGACCAGGAACTCGCACAGCTTCTCGAAAAACCCCTTGCGGCGGTTCAGATCATGAAGACAGGGGAAAAGCGCGATAGTCTGATGATCCGCAGGAAAGAACAATTAAAAAAATTGATCCACGCATATTATGACGAGCGGGGCTGGAACGCCTCTGGAATACCGACCATCGATATCCTGAAGAAGATCGATTTATGGAATTTTCTGAATCAGGAAAGTAAGAATAATATCTCGGATCTTATCGGGACAGGTGCTATACATGTCTCTTTTTAACTAAACGCATTCACTCGTTTCAAATAATAACCATGTGTGAGGGAACTATGGACTGATTTATGAAACCCGTGTCTCCAGAAGAGAGCGGGGTTTTGTCTTTTCATGGCGCCTCTATGAACTGCTCAAAGAATTTGTCCCTGGCTACCGGGTTTTCGATATCCTCGATGAGGGGAAACGTTTTGCGTTTATCAATTCCCATCGCTTCGATCTCGGTTATAGGTCATTAAAGGATTGTCTCGCCTTAGCAGGAGTTCATCAACCTTTCGGTGTCATGCCCCTGACCTGGGTATAGAACCGCTGGTCTACTTCGGCCGCCGCCAGCGGCTCAAAACGCGTTTTGAACAGACCGGCTTTCAGGGATTTCAGGATTACGAGGCGCTCGCATTCCTTCTCTCTTTTGCCCTGCCCCGGAAAGATACCAAACCCATTGCCAGGAAGCACCTGAAAAGGTTCAACAACTTTATTGGCGTCATCCATGCCGATACCCAGGAACTGGAGGAGATCAAGGGCGTCGGTCATCGTGCGGCCCTCTATCTGAAGGCGATCGGCGCCGCCGTCGGCTTCTATTTCGATGAGCAGGCCAAGCAGAAGGATTTCCTGTTTACCGACCTGGATCAACTGGTTGATTATTTCCGGGCGGCCATCGGCGGAAAGTCCAATGGGTGCTGCGCATCCTCTACCTGAATAGCAAAAACAGACTGATTTACGTGGATAATTTGAGCGAGGGGACCGTCTCGGAGGCCGTTGCCTTCCCCCGGCGGATCGTCGAAGGGGCGCTACGGTACCGCGCGGCGTCGGTGATTGTCGGTCACAACCATCCGGGCGGCCTGCCCGAGCCTTCGAATAACGACGATGCTGTGACCGGAGAGATCAGCAAGACCCTGAAAACGGTGGGCATTACTCTGCAGGAGCATGTCATCGTCGCCCCGGACGGCTTTTTCAGCTACCGGAAAATGGGATTGCTCGACGACGCTTGCATATAAAAACATAAAATGATAGAAATTAAGGGAAATTTTGGAAAAAGGAGTTGTCATGAAAGCAGCAAAGAAAAAGGTGTCCGACCTGACGGTTGATGAACTCAAGACCGTCATACACGAGGTCATCGCCGAAGATATGGAAGCATGGCGGGAAACATTGGCAATCATGGCTGATCAGAAGCTGATGAAACAGATTCGGGAAGCCGATGCGGATTGGAAAGTCGGGAAAAATACAGGCTATGTTTCCTGGGCTGATCTGAAACATGTATGAGATTATTCTGCATAAGCACGCGATCAAGTTCTACAAAAACGCCGCCCACGGGCTAAAAGGCCGAATAGCTGCGGCTTTTGATTTAATTTCCCAAAACCCCCATTACCATCCCCACATTAAGAAACTCAAAGGTGAGCTCAAAAACATGTACCGTTTCCGCGTCGGCGAGCTGAGAATCATTTACGAGATCGAAGAGGAGATTAGGACGGTCCGCGTCAAAACGATCGATACAAGGGGTTCCGCCTATAAACACACCTCAGGATAAGGAGCTGATCAGCAGATGGCAACAGATCAGATAATGCCCACGGGCCTCTACTGGCAGGGGAAAAAGACGGAGTGGAGCGGGTCGTTCTCCCCTTCCAGACCATCGAGATGATTAACGAAAGCCGGGCAACGCGGAAAAAAGAGAAAAGGAGGGTACCGATGGCTCATCTCATTGAACGAAGGAAGGAGTTGAAAAGACGACGCAAGCGCAGAGAAGAAAGACTCAGAGAGTGACGAAAGACGGCAACCATTCAGTTGAAATCTGCTCCAAAAACAAGCCGAATAATCCCCAAAGAGTCGGATACAAGTACTGCCGACCTTACAAAGTCAGGTGGAAAATTTCCCTCATTAGATGAGAAAGTTTTGGAGAGAATCCATTCCTATGCGGAATTAATCCCTTTTTTGCCAGCATTTGAGCATACAGCGTAATCCTATATGGGTTCGATTCATCATTCGTATGAGCATCTAAGCTGGTTGCTGGAGCAGATCAGCACGGCTAATAAACATCATTTTACTTTGCTGTTGGACGGTAAGGAAGACCGGCGAGAAAATCCTCTCCGTCAGGCAAAGAATTATTTTGCCTTGATTGTGGGTAAAATAAAAAAAGACGGTCAACTTGTCTCAAGAGATTCCCATTTCTACGGAAATGTTAAAATTCCCGTGAATTGCGGTGTTGTCTTTCCCAATATCAATAAGTATGAATATCAGCGGCATGATTTAGAAGACGTCATTCACCCGGATAGAATATTTTTCTGGGATGACCTTCATCCCCAATCGCCGATTTGCAGTGATCCGACGGGACAGTGTTTTCAGGATACCCTTAGGAAGATGTTTACGCCCCGCTATCGGTAAGGCGCTGGACAAAATGGGCATCCTGCACAACTGGATCTCCGAAGACTGCCGGGCCAAGAGATCCCACGATGTCACCACGGCAAGCGTGAAGGGATTCGACTATGCATGTGTGTTCCTGTTGGGAATGGAATGGCTGGACCCGGGAAGATGGACGGAAGCGCAGATTATAAAACTGGCCTATGTAGCGGTAACCAGGGCCAGGGAAAGGTTGTTTATACCTTATAGTGCCAGTAATAATTTGATCAGGAAGATCATAAAATGGAAGGATTGCCAGATATGATTTTGATGTTGTAAATTTTGAGGCTACGTTTGAGCATTTCCGAAAGAAAGCTGCTACAAAAACAAATTTCCCGAAAACGTTGACTTCAATAAATAATGGATATCCTCTCAATGTGATTGACTGATCTTTCTGGTGCGCCCGGATGGGCAACCCAGGTGGCAGCGGCGACGGGAGAAAAAGAGCGCCACATCCGCGAGCGGGGTTTAGATAATTCATTTTCATTGATTGACGGATTCTGATAAATATGGATGAAAAGCATTATGTCCTCGACAGGACACTGGTCGAGTTTCAATAACCGGGCCGAGAGGCCGTATTAACTCGGAGAGAAAGGTTCTTACGGAATGCCAAGAACGTCCAAACGCAGGGCAAAGAAGATAGGCCTTCCTGCTGGGTCGCTCGTTTACACAGGCGAGCATACAGGCGGGAATATGAACGTAACTCTCATCAATTACGAAGAGCAGACCTTTGAGGAACGTCCGATCAAGTCCGCCGACGAGTGCATTGCTTACAAGAGCAAGCCGACTTTCACGTGGATCAACGTCGGGGGAGTCAATGACCCGGTCATGCTCGAGCAACTGGGCGAATGCTTCGGCCTCCACCGCCTGGTGATGGAGGACATCTTAAGTGTGGTCCAGCGGCCCAAGGTGGAGGACTTCGGCGATTACCTCTTTGTTGTTCTCAAGATGCTCTCCTACAACGAGCGATCCGGGGAGGTGTTGCCCGAACAGGTGAGCCTGGTCCTCGGGCAGAACTTCCTTATGTCCTTCCAAGAGGGCGACGCGGGTGACGCGTTCCACCTGATCCTTGACCGTCTGCGTACGGGCAGGGGGAAAATCCGGAAGATGGGCGTGGACTACCTGGCCTATTCCCTCCTCGACGCGCTTGTGGACGGCTACTTCTTGATCCTCGAAAAGCTTGGAGACCGCATCGATACTCTCGAGGAGGAGCTGATCGTCAAAAACAGCCGGAGCGGGGTGGAAAAGCTTTACCGGCTGAAACGGGAGCTCTTGTTCCTGCACAAGGCGATCTGGCCTCTCCGCGAGGTGATCGCCAGGCTTCAGAGACGGGAATCGCCGCTCATCCATGAAACAACAACACCATTTCTACGGGACGTATACGACCATGTGGTGCAGGTCATCGACAGTGTCGAGATCTACCGGGAGATGCTCACGGAGATGCTCGATACCTACCTGTCCAGCGTGAGCCATCGCCTGAACGAGATCATGAAAGTGCTGACCGTCATCGCCACAATCTTCATGCCCCTCACGTTCCTGGCCGGCGTGTACGGCATGAACTTTAAGCACATGCCGGAGCTTGAATGGAAGTACGGCTATCTCCTCGCCTGGATAATAATGGCCGGTATCGGCGGGATCATGGTTGTTTATTTCAAGCGTAAGAATTGGATGTAATATGGTTACCTAAAATCGACTGGTTAAGTTAATGACATTGAGTGCCAGGGGGTAATTACTCGCGCCTGGACGTATCATTTTTGAGGTTGTCTTTTCCCCTCCCCTATGTTAGTCACTTCCACGTTTATATGAACCCCCCCTCCCTGTATCCCTCCCCCTCGACGGGGGAGGGATGGGGGTGGGTTTCATCCTTCGTTGTGCCAGCATCGAGCATGGGTGTTATTTCAGTAGCAAGGGATTTCTAAAATGGCAGTTATCAATTCAATAAAGGGTTTCAAGGACATCCTCCCCGATGAAACGGGACGGTGGCGGCATATCGAAGAAAAGGCCCGTGAAGTGTTTTGCTGTTTTGGCGTCAAGGAGATCAGAACGCCTGTCATGGAAAAGACCGAGCTCTTCCGAAGAGGCATCGGCGCAACCACGGACATTGTGGAAAAGGAGATGTATACCCTTCTTGACCGCGGGGATGAGTCCCTTTCCCTGCGCCCGGAGGCCACGGCATCAATTATCCGCGCCTATGTGGAGCACAGCATGTACGCCTCCGATCCCGTGGCCAAGCTTTTCACCATCGGCCCCATGTTCCGCAGCGAAAGACCGCAGAAGGGCAGATTCAGACAATTCCACCAGATCAATGTTGAGTTTCTCGGACTTGACGACCCGCGCGCCGATGGAGAGATAATACTGCTCCTCACCCATTTCCTTGAAAGTGTCGGACTTGCGGGATTTCACCTGGAAATAAATTCCCTCGGATGCCCCGCATGCCGCCCCGCATTCAGGGAAGCAATCCTTAAATTCCTTAAGGGCAGTGAAGGGGGGCTCTGCAAAGATTGTCAAAGGCGACTTGGTACAAACTCCCTGCGCGTTCTGGACTGCAAGTTGGAGCAGTGCCGGGGAATAACCGCTCAAGTTCCCATGATTCTTGATTTTCTCTGCCCCGATTGCAGCGACCACTTTTCCCGAGTGAGGGCGATCCTGGATAATTTCGGGCTTGCCTACAAAATAAACCATAGAATGGTGCGCGGTCTTGATTACTACACCAAAACCGCTTTCGAGGTAACTGCAGAATTTCTCGGGGCGCAAAATGCCGTTGCCGGAGGCGGCAGATACGACAGTCTCGTTTCCGAACTTGGAGGACCTGATATTGCGGGCATCGGCTTCGCGATTGGCATGGAACGCCTCATCAGCCTGCTGCCGGAAATAAAGAAATATTCAGACATCTCCCCTCACCTTTTTATCGCGGCCATAGGAGAGGATGCCGTGGAAAGGGCCTTCGCTCTCTGCGACCGCTTGCGCATGAAAGGCCTGCGGGTGGAAATGGACTATACGGGAAAGAGCCTGAAAGGCCAGATGAAACGGGCAGGCAAGCTCGGCAGCCGCTATACCCTGATCGTGGGAGAAAAGGAACTGACCGAAAAGAAGGCCGAACTCAGGGACATGGAAAAAGGGACCCAGGAAACCATAGGTCTGGAGGGTTGTGAAGAGTTCCTGATAAATATACTGATTAAGAGGTAAATGAATTTGTCCGATTTCATCAACACGAAAAAAAGATCACACTATGCCGGTACGCTGGATGCCAGTCTGACAGGAATGGAAGTGGTCCTCATGGGATGGGCGCACCGGAGAAGAGACCATGGCGGCGTCATCTTTGTCGACCTGAGGGACAGGGAAGGGATTGCGCAGATTGTCTTCAATCCTGATATAAGTGCGGAAGCCCACAGAGAAGCCCACAGAATTAGAAGCGAATTCGTCCTTGCAGTCCGGGGCAAGGTACATAAAAGACCGGCGGGAATGGAAAATCCGGAGATGAAATCAGGCGAGATAGAGGTTATGGTGGAGGAACTGGAGATCCTCAATGAAGCGAAGACACCGCCCTTTTCTCTTGATGAGTGGGCTGACATTTCCGAAGCGGTGCGCCTGAAATACCGCTACCTTGATCTCAGGAGACCGGAGATGCAGAAAAACCTTCTCCTCAGGGGCCAGGTGGCCGCGGCAACGAGAGAGTACTTTAACAAGACCGGTTTTATCGAGGTGGAAACCCCTTTTCTGACCAAAAGCACGCCTGAAGGCGCCCGTGATTACCTGGTGCCCAGCCGGATCAGCAAGGGGATGTTTTACGCCTTGCCCCAATCACCCCAGCTTTTCAAACAGATCCTTATGATTTCCGGTTTCGACCGGTACTACCAGATCGTCAAATGCTTCCGGGACGAGGATCTGAGGGCGGACCGCCAGCCGGAATTTACCCAGATTGACGTTGAGATGTCTTTTATAGATGAAACGGACATCATGAATATCATGGAAAGCCTGATGACCCACCTGTTTAATACCTGTCTGAACTGTGAGCTGTCCATTCCCTTTCCGAGGCTTTCTTACGCCGATGCCGTTGCCAGGTATGGCAAGGACAATCCCGACACCCGCTTTGCCTTGGAACTCCAGGAGTTGACAGATATAGTCAAGGCTTCTGAATTCAAGCTGTTTCGCGAAGTAGTCGCCACGGGCGGCATTGTCAAGGCCATCAAGGTTGATGCCGGCAAAGACCTTTCCCGCAAGGATATGGATGACTTAAAGGACTATGTGGCCGCCTACGGGGCCAAGGGATTGGCCTGGGCCAGGATAACCCCGGAGGGATGGACATCGCCTATCTTCAAGTTCTTTTCAGCCGGTGAAGTACAGAAAATAAATGATAAAATGGCCGTTAAAGAGGGGGATACAATCTTCTTCGTGGCGGACACGCCGGCAATCGTTGACGCCTCTCTGGGAAACCTGAGGCTTCATCTGGCTCAAAGACTTAAGCTTTTCGGGGCTGATGAGTTTTCCTTTACGTGGGTTACTGAATTTCCACTTTTTGAATACAGCGATACGGAAAAGCGTTATGTATCGACGCACCACCCCTTTACCTCGCCCGCGGAGGCGGATATCCCTTTCATACACCAGGAACCCGGCAGGGTAAGGGCCAGGGCCTACGATCTGGTTCTCAACGGTTCGGAAATCGGCGGAGGCAGCATCCGTATCCATCGGCAACAGGTACAGAGCATGATTTTCCAGGCCCTCGGATTGAACGAAGAAGAGTCCCGCAGCAAGTTCGGCTTTCTTCTCGATGCCCTTGAATACGGGACTCCGCCCCACGGAGGCATCGCCTTTGGTCTGGATCGGCTGGTAATGATAATGACGGGCGCCGAATCGATCCGCGACGTAATCGCCTTTCCCAAAACGCAAAAGGCCACCTGCCCCCTGACGGACGCCCCGTCCGAGGTAAGCATGGAACAACTTATGGAGCTTTCTCTGAAAATTGTTTCCTGAAGCGGGCGGGCTTATCAACCTTTAGCATATTGTTTGTTGACAACTATTTCCTCTCTCTTGGTTGATGAGCATACAGACGTGGCAAAAATGTCAATGGGAGATTTGCTAACACAGATTTTTCTTGACATTTGCGGCTTCCACCCTATAAACAGCGCCCATGCCGGAGTGGTGAAACAGGTAGACGCAGGGGACTCAAAATCCCCCGGGCGCAAGCCCATCTCGGTTCGATTCCGAGCTCCGGCACCAAATAAATATATGAAATAGAAGGGGATTAAGCATTTACGGCCGGCCCCTTCTTTTTTGTCATTTTGGTGACTGTGTCCGTAATTGTGCCCAACCGTGCCCGAAGGTAAGTTTCTTGTGTGTGGTTCTTTAATTACTTAACATCCAGTTTTATGACTCATTACGTACATTGCAGCTTCTCGTTAATTATGCTGGATATGCTTTAACCATTAAGCTACCTTACTCAACCGGTGTTTCTGCAACTGCAGGAGCGACTTCCGTTGTTTTTTTCTGTACACCCTTGGCTAACCCAAAGATGACCATCGCTACCGGAATTAGTTGGGCAATCACGATCAAGGCACAAAAGCCCAGGAATATCCAGACAAACAGATCACTATTATCCTCCCGAACATTTGTTGCTGCCCATACGGGTGTTACGTTGCCGATTAAGATGCCAGCGCACATTACGAATCTTTTGATTATGGCTAAATTTTTCATGACCTACTCCTTTTAGTGAACAAGATTATTATAATTGCCGGGTGTTCTCGACACATTATTAATAGCACATTTAACGACTTGTCTGATCTCTTCATTATCTGCCGATGCTGCCGGTCTGAGAGCATGGTAGAAAATGCCTTCTTTCCTCACCTTCCTCATCCTCAAAGCCATATATTAATCAAGACAGCCCCTATTTGTGATCCGCAACTGTTTCGGTCTTTGTTGCGTCATGTCCGAACAATCCCTTTACCATCGCGCAGAAGAGGACTATGCCAGGAATCAATTGGCCGACCACAATCAGTGCACCAAATCCTATGAACATGATAGTGATCAGGCTGGTTCCCTCTGCCTCCATTCCACCAGCAGCCACTGCCGGTGTTGCCATTGCCATTAAAGCTCCTAAGGTTGTCATTGTGTGTTTCATGATGTGCTCCTTTTCCTACCTGTATTTACCGTTTCCCTTTGTCTTGTTATACCGCATAGAATGTGCCAGAAGCCGGGCAGCTTTTTTGAAAGTTCTATTACGCTGTATTTACGGATTATTCTTTACCGTACGGGAATTGGTAGTAAGTCTGACAAGGGGGGAATGTATAGTTATTTAATACACAAAAAGGCGAAAGGCGGTAGCAAGAATTTGGTAATCATTTGCTAAGTAGCTATTATTTATCAGATTATCATAATGGATAACTGTATAAATAAATATACGCCTTTGGGAGAGTTATTGTGATGCGGTAAAACTTCTGCTCTGATTCAGCCCCATGAGAGAATATGTGGTCTGTTTTGCGCACCGGTGATAAAAAATTGATGGACTTTTTCTGAGACTTTAACGATAACTGGTTGTAACTTACAGTTTCAAATTAAGGAGGAAGAAGATGATTAAACTAAAAGGGGCGCATTTTTTAACAGCAACAATGATAGTGATTTTATTTCCTGTTTTTCTGGGGGCGGCAGAGCTTCCCACTTATCAGAAGTATGAGGGCCCCGTTAAACCGGGGATAGTGATCACCAAGGAAAATTTTGACACCTATCTGCCGGAGTTGCAAAAACTGCTTCCCCCCTCCAAAGTCAAATGGATGGGCATGGGGGTGAAAGAAGGGCTGGTAACCATGCCCATTGTGAAAGCTACCTTTCCCCGGATCGTCACCAATGGTCAGATAGAGGCTACTAAGAAGTATGCAGGCGCCGCCCGGGTAGCAGCTAACAATGACCTGTTAAACTGGACAGCCGGAGTTCCTTTCCCTGAACCCAAGACTGCTTTAGAGGTAGCCTGGAATTTTTATCCCCTTATCGCCCGCTCCGGCGCCCACGACGACCTTCTGTTCTTTAGCAAGTTTCTCCTTTTCAAAGGGACCAAGTATGAGAAACAATTTACCTGGGATCTATTTCAACGCAAGTACCGGGGAAGAACGGATATCCCCCCTTTAGGGGATATGCGGGATTTTACGGATAGAAACATCGCTTTAAAGGAGTCTATCGTTATTTACGAACCTAACGAAGTTAGGGGATTCATCCAATTAAGGATTAGATACTGGGAGATTGGCAAGGCAGATGAATGTTACGCCTACATCCCTGCGATCCGGAGGGTGCGCCGTCTTACCGGAGTTGACCTTACCGATCCCCTGCTGGGAAGCGACATTATACCGGATGATTTTGAGGTGATGAGGCAGAAGTTTCATTCCAGAATGAAATTCATGGTCCTGGAACACCGGGATTTCCTGGTTCCCAGAATCTACGTAGGATTGGAAAATAAACCTGCCTATGACTATAAAAAACATGGCCCCTGCTTCCAGGTAGACTGGGAAATAAGGCCCCAATGGGTGCTGGAAATTATGATCAACGATCCAGAGTATGCGTATTCTAAACGGGTAATTTATATAGACGACGTTCCCGTGGATCAAGGAGGAAGCTACCGCCCTTATTGGGGGGAAGCATATGACCAGAAAGGCCGGGTATGGAGGGCTAGTGGCGAAGCGGCTCGGTCCGCTAGTAAGGAAGGATTCGTAAACCTGTTTAACTGGGGCGTCATGAACCACCAGACGGACCATTATACGTTGCTGGATGGTTATCCGGCCTATGTGAAAGATTTCGATAAAGCTTTTCCGCTGAAGGAAGAGGATGCTTTCAGTATCAAGGGCTTGTTGAAGAGGGCGAGATAGTAATCATCCCAAAATAATTGGAGGTGGATGAAATGAGAGAGTATTCGATTGTTGGTAAATCCCTTCCTCGTATTGATGCGAAGGAGAAGTTGACCGGCGCAGCCGAATACACAGGGGATTTAAGGCTTCCCGGGATGCTTTTTGGGAAGATCCTGAGAAGCCACCTGCCCCATGCCATCATAAAGAATGTCAACGTGGAAAGAGCAAAGGGCCTAAAGGGGGTAGAAGCAATTATCACGGGTATGGACTCAACAGGGGATAAATATGGCATGTTTACACCGCCTAGTCCGGTATTTGCCGATAGGGATCCCTTGGCAAGAGATAAGGTAAGGTTTATAGGAGATGGGGTGGTAGCGGTAGCCGCGGTAGATGAAGACTTGGCCGATGAGGCCATCGATCTTATCGAGGTCGATTATGAGGAGCTCCCGGCGGTCTTTAATCCTGAAGAGGCGATGGCAGAAGGGGCGCCGAAGATCCATGATTATGCGGAAAGGAACGTAAATGTCAGACTTGAGCGGAACTTTGGTGATTTAGAA
>DATESZ010000145.1:0-4862 GCA_035283845.1 Syntrophales bacterium
CTGCGCTCGGCGAAGCGTTGAGACGATTGGAGCATATGGGGCTCATCACGATATAGGGTGGCGTTGGCGGAAAGCTGCCCAAAGAGTTGATGGCCTTTTGTGCACCCGCCTGGTAGATACTGAGGGAAGTTTTTGAATCGAGGAATATAGTTCTCAAAAGGAGATTTAACAATGCCAGCAGAAGAACTGAAGAGTTTGAGGTCGACGCTAGAGGCGTTGAAAAAGGACGGCCTGGTGCTGGAAACGGACCGGGAGGTCAATCCAAAACTCGAAATGACGGCCATCCAGAAGCTTCTGGATGGAAGTCCGCCGATCATTTTCAACAAGGTCAAAGGCTATGCCAACGCTCGCTTGGCGACCAACGTCATGGGCTCGGATAAAGTCATTGCCAGGATGTTTGGGGCAAAGGACAGAAAAGAGTTGAAGTTCAAGATTCACGACAGCATCCTTCAACCTATTCCGCCCAAGATCGTTGATAAGGCGCCCTGTCAGGAAGTGGTCATCGACAAGAATATCGATGTCTGGCCGGTTATTCCCATGATCCAACACACGCCGACGGATCCGGGAAGAACTCTGGGGGCAGGCAGAACCGTAGCCTCGCCCAAACAGTTCTGGGGTGGGTGGCACATCGGCTACAACCGGATGAACTTCCGTGAGGATCTCGGGTGGAAGGACCACTCCACCTTTCAGATATCTCCGGGGTCCCACACCGATCAGATCATGACCAAATACTATAAAAAAGAACCGATACCCTTCACTATCAATATGGGGGTTCCGCCAGCTGCAACCATGGTGGCGGGGTCAGGGTTCATGTATACCATTCTCCCAAGGGGCTGCGATGAGTTGGGGATTGCCGGCGCCATCCAGGGATTTCCGTTGGAAATGGTAAAATGCAAGACGATCGACGCCTATTCCATCGCAGAGGCAGAGTATGTTCTTGAAGGGTATCTGGATACAACTAAAAGGGCCTGGGAAAGCCCATTGGCCGAAAAAGACCAGAAGCAGGGAGTCCATCCTTTTCACCCCGAATGGTCCGGCTATATGGGGAAGGCCTATAGAACGTTTCAATTTAATGTCACGGCGATCACCCATCGAAAAGACAGACCGATCTACGACCCTCTGATCGTGCACGGATACGACGACCACAACATCGGCGTGATCTGCCGCGAGGCGTGTTTCTTTGAACTGGCCGAGCGGATAAGCTCGGGGTTCTGCGTTGACACCCATATCCCCATGTGCATCCCCGACTGGGGCGGCGTGATCTTCCAGGTGAAGAAGAGGCGTGTCAGAGATGAGGGCTTTCCGAAAAACATCCTGGCTGCGGCTCTTTCCTGCTCGCTGGGAGCCCGCTTTGCGATGGTCGTCGATCCGGATATCAACATCTACTCCATGGATGACTTGATGTGGGCCTTAGCGACCCGGGTCGATGCTAAAGAGGGTATTACGATTGTCGCCCCGGGAGGGATGGGGCAGACGTTCCAGCCCGCGGAGCGCAGTTCGGCAGGTGCAAAAGAGTGGACCCAATCCAATATAAAATTTTCCGGCGCCATCGGAATCGATGCCACCGTACCCTACCAATATAAGGAAGCATTTGAGCGGGCCAGTTATCCCATCGATGTCGTGAGCTTGAAGGATTGGTTCACTGACGAGCAAATTGAAAAGGCCAGGTCTTTTCAGGAGCCCTATGCCAAATGGTTCGGCGAATCGGGAATTTGATTGAGATTCCATTGTTGAACCGAAGTTAGGATGCAAGTGCAGCCGAACTGCCGGGAAGCCGTACAGCCAATGATATGAATTTCCCATAAACTGAGGAATTGTTTTGATGGAAGAGAAAGCGAAATTACTCAAAGATTGCCGGGTTCTTGATTTCACCAATGAAACGGCTTTCCTGTGCGGTAAAATCTTGGGCGATTTGGGCGCAGATGTCGTCAAGGTGGAGAAACCGGGAGGAGATGAATCCAGGAATCTGGGATCTTTTTTTCAGGACACCCCGCATCCTGAAAAGAATCTTTATTGGTTTTCCTACAACCATAACAAGAGAGGGATCACCTTAAATATTGAGACGGAAACCGGGAGAGAGATACTACGGAAACTGGTTGAGAATACCGATATCGTCCTGGAAACCTTTGCGCCGGGATATCTTGAAAAGTCAGGCCTGGATTATGCTGCTTTAAGTGAAATAAATCCCAAGCTCGTCATGACGTCCGTTACCCCCTTTGGACAGTCCGGACCTTATAAGGATTATAAAGGGTCGGATCTGGTCCTTACGGCGATGAGCGGTCTCATGTCGTCCCTCGGCGATCCGGACAAGCCGCCGGTACGGCCGACGCTGCCTCAGTCCTATATGTGGATCGGGATGCATGCGGCAATGGGGACACTCATGGCCTATTATCATCGGGGGATGACGGGTGAAGGCCAGCATGTGGATGTCTCGGGACAGGCAGGCGTGATCTGGGCTTTGAACCACTCTCCTTCTTTCTATGACCTGAATAAAGAGGTCCCCAGGAGAGAGGGTAGTTTTATTACGGGCAGGAGCATCACCGGGGCGATTTTCCGGGCTGTCTATCCGTGTAAAGATGGTTACGTGACCTACGTTATTTATGGAGGCCCCGCCGGGAAACGAACGAACAGGAGATTGGTGGAATGGATGGACAGCAAGGGAATGGCGCCCGACGATCTAAAAAATAAGGATTGGGACCAATTTGATATCGCCACGGTCACCCAGGAAGAGGTCGATCGGATCGAAGACGCCTGTATGAAATTTTTCAGAACGGTGACTAAAAAGGAATTCTTCGAGCATGTTCTCGAGAATGACATGCTCGGTTATCCGGTGGCAACGGCAAAGGACATCTTGGAAGATGAACAACTGAGGGCAAGAGGACTGTGGCGGGAAGTGGAACACGAGGAGTTGGGAACAAAAATCACTTATCCCGCTTTTTCTGCCGTATTCTCTTCGATCGCTTGCGATTCTTGGCGTCGCGCTCCCTTGATCGGAGAGCACAACAGAGAAGTCTACGGTGAAATTGGATTGGATGACAGCGACATCCTCCGCCTGAAAAGAGCGAATGTCATCTGAAAAATTGCAGGAAGGAGTATTTTTCGCGCCTTGCGCCATGCGCTTTGCGCGTTTTACAGGATGATGGAAACGGCCAGACAAGTTTTTGAGGGGATCAAAGTCGCGGAATTTGCCGCGGTCGCGGCGGGGCCTGTCATTGGAAAACATATGGCAGACCACGGCGCCCTCGTGGTGCACGTCGAGTCCTACGAGAGACCGGACGGATTCAGGCTCAACTATCCCCCTTATAAAGACAACAAGTACGGATTGAACCGTGCCGGGTCTTTCGCTATCTGCAATAATAACAAGTACGGTGTGACGATAGATTTGAAGGCGAAGGAAGGGGTTGATCTCGCTCTGGAGCTGATCGAATGGTCCGATGTCGTCATCGAAAATTTCACGCCCGGAACGATTAAGAAGTTGGGAATCGGCTACGAAGAGATGAAAAGAGTGAACCCCCGTATCATTTTGTTCAGCACCTGCAACCAGGGCCAGACCGGGCCCCACGCCTTTCACCCGGGATTCGGCTCCCATTTGTCGTCCCTCTGCGGGTTCACGTATGTGACCGGGTATCCGGACAGGTTGCCCTGCATTCTTGGCCCCTATGTGGATTTTGTGGCGGTGGGATACGGGGTCATTGCAGTCACAGCGGCTCTGGAGCATCGACGAAGGACAGGAGAAGGACAGTGGATTGACCTGGCCCAGTATGAAGCAGGTATTCAATTCATGATACCGGCCTTATTGGAGTACAGCACCAACCATCGTGTGGTTGAGAGAGACGGAAACAGACATCGCTTTGCGGCCCCGCACAATACGTACCGCTGCAAGGGGGATGACCGCTGGTGCGCCATCAGTGTGTTCAAGGATGAAGAATGGAAGGCCCTCTGCGAGTGCATGGGCAGGGAGGAGCTGATCTCGGATCCCAGATTTAAGACGATACCGGCACGAAAAAAACATGAGGATGAAGTGGATAGAGAAGTTGGGAAATGGACGGCTCAACTCACGGCAGAAGAGGTATTTAAGAAGCTGCAAGAAAACGGGGTGAAGGCGGGGATCGTCCAAACGCTAGCGGATCTTTTTGCTGATCCTCAACTGAAGCATAGAGGTTCTTGGGCGCCTGTTGACCATCCAGAAATCGGCAGATGCCACGCCGAAGGACCGCCCTTCGCTCTTTCAAAGACTCCTTTCAAGATTGATCGGCCTGCTCCGATGATTGGCGAGCACAACGAACTTGTCTTCAAAACATTTTTGACTGCCGGGAAAAAGGAAAAAGATTAAACTCACCCTTTCGCCTTTTTGATGCTACCGACGTTCCCCGCCTGGCAACAAACACGAGGGCGTAAGTCATTGAGGTCGGTTTCTGTCGCACATCAGCCCGACTTTGGATGGCTACAGTGAGCCGCAAGGATCAAGCCGCGAAGCGATCCCGCGATTAGAGATAAATCCCCGCTACAGTTCAAAGACGTGACCCGGCAAACTGCCAGTGTGTAGTCAAGGCCAGAGAGACAGGCACCGCGTCGCCGCGTTGGCCGTCTTCCCGGCAATCGGAAGCATTAATTTAAAAATTTAAAAGCAGAGGATAACGCAGCCGCCTGTTCCCCGCTGTGAGTCAGCAACGCCACCTACGGCTCGGGTTAGAGTTTATTATTCCCCCTTGAGAAGGTTCCGATTGATGGTATGATCTCGGCTAACCTTCCTTCCTTTGCTCTTACCCCGTCCTGATCTACTTGGGAGGTTCGATCGAGAAGGAGCTGGATTTTACGGTTTTTCCCCGCAATCCATTTGCTTGAGTCAGTTGATATGGCGG
>DATESZ010000146.1:0-6513 GCA_035283845.1 Syntrophales bacterium
TGGGCTGTTGTCTCCTGAATTTTAACCCTTCCATCTGTTTCATTCTTAAGTGCCTCCAGAGCAGCTGCTCTGCATCTGTAGGTCTTTTCCTGAAGGCTTTACCCAATGTTTTTATTCTGTTCACTCTGGAAACACCCCCACCCTAACCCTCCCCCGTCAGAGGGGGAGGAAATATTATTTACCCACTCAGTTTGAGAAGGAGCCAAAAAATCATTGATAGATCAGAAAAAGGCCGCATATCCGAAAGTGATAAAGTTGGTGTTAATGCCGCCATTGGGATGGAATAGCCCCGCGTTGGACATATGTCGAAAACGATATCCCAGATTCAAGGCAAAATTTTCTTTAAGGAAATAGTATAGTCCCCCCCCGATGGTATCGGAAAAGATAAAGCCGTTTTCCTGTTCTCTGGTAACAAGGGACATGTAATGAGGACCTGCACCAACAAGCAGGTAACCCGATAATTTTTCCGTAAAAGGATAACGATACTGGAGGCCGGGGCTGACGCCGAATTCAAAATTTTCATCAGGGTTATGGGAAGGATTGAACTGGGTTTCAATAAAAAAGGAAAGAACGCCACGATGCTTTTCCAGCCAGGGAAGATACTTTTTAAGATCCGTTCCTAAATGCCACATCAGCAGAACGGGTTGATAATCACCCTCATGAGTCTTTCCCGACCCGATGCCACTGATAAATGCCGATTCTTTGTATGTTCCTGCCTGACGATAGTCCGGGGCTGCCGCATGAACGAAGGGGGACGGTAAAAAAATTATCAGGCATAAAAAGGGGAACAAGCGACGGGCAATGGGCATTTTCACTTTATCTGTCTCCTTGAATAAGGCGGTTTGCGGCCGGGAAGTCATTTTCCCGGCCGCTCAGTTGGCCGCAGGCAGCCATGATATCGCTGCCTTTGCTTGCCCGTAGAATGGCGGTGTAATGGTTCTTCAGAAGCACCTCCCGGAAGGCATGAAGGTCCTTCTCCGCAGGCGCGCAGAGGCGCGATTCAGGGAATTCATTAAAAGCGATGATGTTCACCTTGCAGCGGATGCCCTTAAGAAGACGCGCGAGACTTTCCGCGTCGTCACGGGAGGCATTTACACCTTCAATAAGTATATACTCAAAGGTAAGCATCCTGCGACCCGGCATGGGATATTTGCGGCATGCATCAAGCAATGTCTCCAGAGGGTATTTACGGTTTATGGGCATTAAAGCGCCTCTTGTTTTGTTATCCGCCGCATTCAGTGAAACGGCCAGATTGATGGAGACGTCTTTTCCCAGTTGCCCGATCATTGGTCCGATGCCGCAGGTGGAAAGGGTAAGCTTCCGGTTAGAAAAGCCCGGTCCCGGGTCGGAGGTTATGATCCTGATGGCCTTCAATGTGTTTTCGTAATTGTCCAATGGCTCTCCCATACCCATGAGAACGACGCTTTTTATTTCCGGACCTTCCGGAGTCTTAAACTGGAGAAGGGTAAGCTGACCGGTTATTTCAGAGGGGAGAAGATTCCTCTTGAGGCCTTGCCTGCCCGTAAGACAGAATTTACATCCCATACGGCAGCCCGCCTGGGTGGAAAGGCAGGCCGTCCAGTGATTTTTACCCGGGATCAGCACGCTTTCTATAAGAAGGCCGTCTTCCAGTTTGAAGAGAACCTTCTTCGTATTATCACAGGATGTCCGGACTTTGACAAGTTCCGGCTGACTGATTCTGGCCAGCTCACCGATTTTGACGCGAAAATCCCGGCCAAGCGTTGTCATCTCTTCAAAGGAGGCTGCCCCCTGGTGGTACAACCACTTCATGATCTGCTTGGCGCGGTACTTTTCCTTGCCGAGGCATGAAATGAGGTTTTCAATCTCCACAAGGGACATATCTTTCAGATTTGCTTTGTCCATCACAGCTTTCGTTGCAGGTTAGAGGCGATCAATTCGATAAAGTTCTCCGTATTTACTTTCCGGTTGCGGGGGGCATCTTCGGCAACCATAATCAGGTCTCCCGTCATAATGCCCGCTTCGACGGTTTCTATGGCCGCTTCTTCCAGTTTACCCGCGAAGGAGACTACTTCTGATGTCCCATCGAGTTCACCACGTTTGCGCAGGCAGCCGGACCATGCAAAAATCAGGGCCATGGAGTTGGTGGATGTTTCCTGGCCCGCCATATGCTTGTAGTAGTGTTTCTGCACCGTGCCGTGCGCCGCTTCATATTCGAAATAGCCCTGCGGGGAAACGAGAACGGAGGTCATCATGGCTAAGCTGCCGTTTGCCGAGGCGATCATGTCGGACATGACGTCACCGTCGTAGTTTTTCAGCGCCCAGAGCACCCCTCCTTCGTGCTTCATGATACGGGCAACGGCATCATCGATCAGGGTAAAGAAGTATTCTATTCCCGCCTCGCGGTATCTTTCCCGCCAGTTGTTTTCGTACTCCCTATGGAAAATATCCCGGAAACGGGCGTCGTAGGTCTTGGAAATGGTATCTTTGGCGCTGAACCAGAGATCGACCTTCTGATCCAGGGCGAAGGTGAAGCAGGCACGGGCGAAACTTTCTATGGAGGCATCGGTATTATGCATGCCCTGAATAATTCCCGGTTCCGTAAACTCCTTGATGGTCTTTCTTACCGGACTGCCGACGCCTGCGGGCGTAAAGACCAGTTCGGCTGTGCCGGCGCCGTTTACGCTCATTTCCGTGTTGCTGTACACGTCGCCGTAAGCGTGCCTACCGATAATGATCGGTTTTTTCCAGTTGGAAACGGCGGGTCGGATGTTTTTGGCGATGATCGGTTTTCTAAATACCGTGCCGTCCAGCATGCCCCTGATTGTGGCGTTGGGGCTCTTCCAGGCTTTTTTCAATTTGTATTCTTGAACCCGGTCCCCATTGGGGGTAATGGTGGCGCATTTTACCCCCACTCCGTATTTCATAATGGCCCGTGCGGCGTCGATAGTTACCTGGTCATCCGTTTCATCGCGATGCCTTACATGCAGGTCATAATGCTCGAGTTTCATGTCCAAGTGGGGCAGGAGCAGTTTCTCCTTCACCATATGCCACATGATCCTCGTCATTTCGTCTCCGTCCATCTCCACGATGGGGGTTCCCACTCTTATTTTATTCTTAGGCGACATGTTATCATCTTTAACGTAGATTAAGGGCGCCTCCGGCCAGCAATAACATCTTCTGACGTTCCGAAAAATCGTTTGCTGCTTCAAAAGACACCTGACGGGACAGATTTTTCACCACAACTTTATCCCTTTTCGCAAGGATGCTCCTTATGTTTTCTATTGCCAGGAGGTCGCCCTGGCTCAGGGAGTTGTATGCATCTTCGTCAATGGTAAGCGGCAGGATGCCGAAATTTATCAGATTTGCCACGTGTATCCTTTCAAAGGAACGGGCGATAATGGCCTTCACTCCCAAGTGCATGGGACAGATAGCGGCCTGTTCCCGCGAAGAACCCTGGCCATAGGAAAGTCCGGCAACGATAAAATTGTGCCTCCCCTCATCTCTTATCTTTTTTGCCCTCAGCGAAAATTTTCTGTCTATCGGGGCAAAGACGAATTCGGCGTATTTGGAAATATTGGAACGGTACTTCATCAGGTCGCCCGCCGGCATGATGTGATCCGTGGTGATATTGTTTCCAACTTTAATGGTTACCTCGCCGGAAATAACATCGGGGAGCGGCCGGCCGGCCGGCGGGTCTCCGATATTCGGTCCCCTGTGAATCCTGACGGCGCCGCCAGTCGTCTTTACATCTGGTTTAATGATCATGCGGTCGTCAATATGAAACTCTGCCGGCATCTTTACCTTGGGATAGGGGATGCCGAGGTCGCGCGGGTCCGTAAAGGTTCCCGTTATTACTGCTGCTACAGCCGTTTCCGGGCTGACAAGATAGACATCGGCGTCTTTTGTGCCCGATCTTCCCGGAAAGTTCCGGTTGGAAGTTCTCAGGGAAACGCCCTTTGTAGAGGGGCTTTGGCTGTTGCCGATACAGAATCCGCAGGCGTTCTCCATGAATCTTGCACCCGAGGAGATCAGATCGGCAAGATAGCCGTCGCGCTCAATATTTTCCAGCACCTGTTTCGAACCTGGGGCGATGATGAAACTTACATCGGGGTGAACCACCCTTCCCTTGAGGATGCATGCCGCCGTTGCCAGATCCACGTAAGAGGAATTAGTGCAACTGCCTAAACAGACCTGTTGCACCTCGATTTTTTCCATGTCCCTTACTGTGCCGATGTTATCGGGACTATGGGGTTTTGCCGTCATAGGCTCGAGCTCCGAGAGATTGATGTCTACGATTCTTTCATAGACGGAATCCCTGTCGGCGGAAATTTCCCGCCAGTCGGCCACCCTTTTTTCCGCTTTCAGGAATGCCTTTGTCATTTCGTCGCCAGGGAAGATCGAGGTCGTAACGCCGCACTCGGCGCCCATGTTGGCGATAGTGGCCCGCTCCGGTACGGACAGGGCTGCCGTGCCCTGGCCTCCGTATTCAAAAACACGACCAACATTCCCCTTGGTTGTAAAAATCTGGAGTACCCTGAGAATAATGTCTTTTGCCGAAACCCAAGGCTGAAGAGAGCCGGTGAGGTTGATCTTTATTGTCCGCGGGTAGACAAAGTAAAAAGGTTCGCCCGCCATGGCTAATGCCACGTCAAGGCCGCCGACCCCGATGGCCAGCATTCCGAGTGCGCCGGCCGTGGGGGTATGGCTGTCGGCGCCGATCAGGGTGGCGCCCGGCTTACCGAAACGCTCCAGATGCACCTGATGACAGATGCCGTTGCCCGGCCGGGAAAGATGAATACCGTACTTTTGAGCGATGTTCCGCAGATACCGGTGGTCGTCTGCATTTTCAAACCCGATCTGAACCGTGTTGTGGTCGATGTAGCTGACCGACAGGTCGGTTTTTATCGCAGATACGCCCATCGACTCGAATTGCAGATAGGCCATTGTACCGGTGGCATCCTGAGTCAGGGTCTGATCTATTCTTATTCCTATCTCATTGTCTGGTATGGCATTGCCGGAGACAAGATGCGCCTCAATGATTTTTTGCGTAATGGTTTTACCCATAGGTGTTCCCTTCATAATTGTACTTGGGATGTAAAGCGGAGTAAGCTATAAAAAACAGGGAGACAAAGCAAGAAGAAATATAACTACTCAGAAGTCAGAAGCCAGAATTCAGGAGTCAGAATGAATGAGTAGTTACAATACTTCTTCATCAAGACCTTTAAGCCGGACTGCCTTGACAAAGCGTTTGTTGAAGTAAGGCTCATCCAGATTGTTGATCCTCACCTCATTCTGGAGGGAGGAGGCGTGCACAAACTCGTTGTTGCCGATGTAAATGCCCACATGGCCGAAGGCGCGCCTGGTATTAAAGAAAACCAGATCACCTTCTATCAATTCAGCCTTGGCGATGCGCATACCCACGGAGGCTTGCTCGCGGGCCGTACGGGGCAGTCTGATGTCAAAAAGATCATATATCTTTTTTACGAAGGCGGAACAATCCAGACCACGCAGGGAAACTCCCCCCAGTCTGTAAGGCGCGCCGAGAAAGGCTGTTGCCACCTTGACGAGCAGCTTTCGTTCCTCGGGATTATGCCATTTGCCCAGTAGTTCCGCATCGGAGTTTATGCTATTTTCGGTTTCTCTCAGGGGCAGATTATCGGTTGAAGCATCGACCAGGCCGCCGTCTTCTTCAGATTCAGCCAGTTCAGTGGATTTACCGGCAGATTTTGCCGTTTTTTCTCGACCTGCGTTTGCCTTTTTGGATAGAATGATTTTCTGTCCGATCTTCAGATTATTGCTGCGGAGGTTATTATTCTTTTTAATTTCTTTTACCGAAAATCCCGTTTTACGAGAGATACCATAGAGATTATCACCTTTTTTTACCATATAGGAAGATGATTTAGGCAGAGGGGATTTTTTTGCAGTTTTTTGCTTTACCTGTTTAGGAATTACGGGGGACTGCCCGGTTTGAAGCGTGCCGCCATCCAGGCTGTTGGCTTCTTGCAAGGCTTCTATGGTCACACCATTCTTCTTGGCTATTATGGAGATGGAATCACCGCGCTTTTCCTTGTATGGCGCTACTTTGGCAAGCGCTTCCCCGCTGATGCTGATACCGAACGACAAGAACAGGACTATCAGTCCCATCCACAGGAAAATCCGTCGTTTCATCATGAAGTACCTCCTCTTTATATTAATCGGGGGTTGCCCCACTTTTACAACGATGCACAGATTTTGACGAGGGATGACAAACTGTACATATATAGGTTGTGCCTCTTTACTGTAAATATTTTCCAAAGTCAAAATATTTTTTCATCTGAAAATACTTTTCACCCTCCCCCTAACCCCCTCCCCTTGGAGACTGTGTCGTAATAGGGGAAATGGTCATTCCGAACGGAGGTGAGGAATCTTAATATGTTAATTTCATTAGTCATTAAGATTTCTCGCTACGCTCGAAATGACAAAAAAATGAATTATGACACAGTCTCTTGAGGGAGGGGGAAGGGGGAGGGGTAATTTTCATTCTCCTTTGTG
>DATESZ010000147.1:0-13390 GCA_035283845.1 Syntrophales bacterium
ATGAGACTGATGCCGATAGAGGAAATAGCGCGTAACAAAGTCATCATGAAGAAGGTTATTGATCCCAGTGAATGAAAAGGCGGGGGACTGATGAGCGGAAACGAAAGCGACGTGGTCTACGTCATCCTGCCGGACATGTATCATGAACATCATGGCTACGAACTCGGCACGATATGGCAAGGAATGAAGGAAGTTCATGCAACAGGTTATTATTGTGGCCATGATCTTGAAGACGCGATAGAATATGCGCAAGAATTAAACACCAAACGTGGCCACACGGCAGAATTTGTTGCGCAAGTTCTGAAATTGGTTCTGGAATAACAGATAAAATCACGCAAAACGTCAATTCAAATTTCAGAATTCGACAGACATAGTCTCATAATTCATGGCGCGTCCGCACTCTGATTTCGCGCCCCATCCTCTTATATTCCCATCCCACAACCATCGCATCGCTAGAATATCAACGCTATCAAAAACAGTCTTAGATACAGACCCTTAGCCATCATGCATAAGGAGGGTACGTCCATGAAAGCATCAGCAGGAAAATACGCTTACAGTCTGAAAACGCAGAGGGTAAAGGAGACGGATTTCCCTTATCACGGGGAGCAGGTCACCAGCACGAGGGAGCTTTTACAATTTGTCCATCGGTTGCAGGACTCCGATATAGAGAAATTCCTTATCCTGTATCTGGACGCGCAAAATCAGTTGGTAGGTGTCCAGGTAATACTGGGAACCGTGAATCAGGCAGTGGTTTATCCACGTGAGGTCTTCAAGGACGCTTTACTAATGGGCGGAGCCTGTGCCATTATCCTCGTCCACAATCATCCATCCGGACATCCTAAGCCATCAGAGGCCGACATCCGCTTGACCAAGACGCTCCAGGAATGCGCGAAGCTCTTTGATATTCTGGTGCACGATCATTTGATTGTAGCCGGGGAACGGTTTTTCAGCTTCCGGGAAGAAGGTTTGATGTAAAATCACTCCTCGGCGGTCCCCACGACGCCGGGAACTTTTGAGAAAAGGGATTATATTATGAATGTTTATAGAAAAATCGAATGCAAAGCGGAAAAGTGGAATGAATTCATTGCAGCCATGCACAGCGGAAACGAGTTTGAGGTTGACGAGGAAATGTTTAACTACTGGCTTGGGGTGCTCCCTCCGATATTTATGGGCCGGACGATTACCTGGTTACCATGCCACGAGGGGCATCCGATGCAGGTTGACTTTGGCTTTGCCGAGGGGGCCGAACCCATCACGGTATTCTGGAGATCACCGGATGGTAAGCGGTTTTTTGGGCAGCGAACGCATAAAATCAACAGGGGATAGATCAAACAGGGGGGATCATCTTACACGCGGAGAAGGGGAAAACCTATGTATGAGATAAAATTCACTGAACAATCCAGGCTTGAACTTCCGAGGGTATCATTGACGGTGGCGGACCTGCGTCTTTTGCACCCCGTTACTGTTACAGGATTGCCGGAAATATTGTCCCCTGAATTGCGGAACGTATTACAGGGGCTTGTATGCAGCAGCGTAACGCCACTCAGAATGGGGTGGTTATGGGGGACAAAACCAAATCACTAGATCAAAGTCTGGTGCCCTATTTAATTTTTTAAAATATTGTAATTATTATGAAAATGGCGGAAGTGCATGGGAATCGAACCCGTAGACACTATAATAATATGACTTGCTAAAACGGTCATCGCCGGTTCTCTACTCACCCTTCTTTTAAAATCTATCCGTCACAGAAAATCAATACGATTCTTAAAATCTGCTTGTGTTGCCAAGCCGACTTTCTTTAATAACCTCTTGAGTGTTTCTCCGATTGGTAACTGCTTGGAAACAATAATCCCCCAATGTTCTTTGTTTTGTCCCACATACTGATTATGCAGAAGCACAAAGTCCCTGACATTGAAAGTTACTAAACAGCGTTCATCGTGAACGGCAAACGCGAGTTGTTCACTGTCGGATTTACCTTTTCTTTTCAGGTCTTGAGCATGAACGACATTAAATCCCCTTTGCCGCAAGGCGTGCGCAAGGCCGGTGTGGATATCCTCATCTAAGAACAATTTTGGTTTCATCAGCCGTCGTCATTAATGTCCGGGATGAGCTTGGACCTGACTTTTCCAGTATTCAATATTAGCCTGTTCTTCCAGATCCAAGTTAATCTCATCCTGATGGTCAAAATAATAAGCTAACGCTGAATGAACTTGGGAGGGGGTCAAATGACGAAGACTATCGAGAATTTCATCAATACTCATGCCAAGCTGATAATATCCGGCGATGCAATTGACGGTTATTCGCGTTCCCTCGATGGCCGGCCTTCCCCCTGAGATACCAGGATCCGAAATGATATAGGGATATTTAATTTTTCGTGCTGTAAGCGACATGTTTCACCCTCCCGCTTATTTTCTGAATCGATCAAACATTTGGCTAAGGAAATTAGACTCAAATAATCAACTATATTCTGGAGGCAGGATAGAGGAGATTCACGCAACTGTCAACTTGAAACTGGGACCTTGAAACTGGGACCGCAGTATAATGTAGTATCAATCCAGTATCAGTATCAATTATATGCTAACAAATACATATAGTTATAAAGCCATACGCGGGTTCGACTCCCGCCGCCTCCACCATAATTTCAATAATTTAGGTCGTTTTTTCCCTTGTCAATTCCTTGTCAGTCTTGTCAATGGAAATGACCTTTGCGCTTTGCTTGTAAACCGACCTCAAATCGTCGTCGGTATCCTTCCCCATATACCGTTCAAAAGCTTTGTTCGTCTCACTCATGGCCGCCCCTTTGATCTCTTCCGGGGAGCTGAATCTTCTCAAAGCCCGGACGGATGAATGGCTGGTTCCGCCGTATAAGTCAACGCCCTCGATCCCGAGGTTTGAACAGGCTTTTACCCACCACTTATAAAAATATTTTGAGCCGAACGGCGCATTATCGGCAACTCCTTTCATACCTGCCCCGTGACGGAAAAAAGCCATAGCGGGGAAGGAGAGGGGAATAGCCTTCAAAATTTCGACGTCTTCGGCAATGAGAGGAATAGCTTTATATTCGGTCTTTGAATCGGAAGCGGGAATATAGAGATACCCATTTCCCGTGTCAATATTTCCCTCTGTCAGTTTTATCAACTCACCCGGTCGAAGGCTGATGTAAGTGGCAAGCCATTTGATGCCCAGGTAAACCCTCTGGTTTGAACAGATCCGCCCAACCTCCTCGATAATCGCTTGTTGGGTTTCCTTGTTGATGGTCCGGCGGTAGCCCAGCTCGAAAGATACTTCCGGAAAATCCGGCAGCTCTGAAATCTCTTGCCGCTCCTTCATCCACACAAAAAAGGAATGAACGGTTGAAAGGATAATGTGCCCAGTGTTGCCACCGGGGGATCTTTGGATCACTCATGGGATCTGATCTCCTTTGGATTCGCTTCTTCGTCCTCCATAATGGAGGATCACAGCGTCGAACCCATTGCCAGATCCTTGTAGCTGATCAGTTCCTTTTATACAGCCGCACATCTTTTGCGTGAGAGCTGAGCGGATAACGCCTCCCTCAGAAATCGAGACCTTACAGACCAACGAGCGATTGCAAGCATGCCGTCAATCCCAGCTCAGGATCTCCACGGGTTTGTACGAAACGTTCGATCAGACCCCGGGGTAACTCCTGCTCGGCCACTGGTGGCATCAACCTTCCCGACAGTCGCTGCCACTACTGGCTGCAGGGAAATATCTGCCGAAAGTAGTTCAACCAACGGGTCAATGTTGGGCGCGTTACTCCAAAAAGCGACTTCAACTTCTCAACCGTATAGCCCTGCTTTCGGCCCTGGCGCAACGCCGTGATCACCAGCAGCACCGACGCCCAATTAACACGGCGCCCCCAAAACAATACCGATGGCGGCAGCACCCGTCGCCGGCAACCCTGCTTTCCGCAGCACAAACTCAAACGGATTGCGTAGGCCTCATCAAGATCAGGGGGGCCTCCCCGAGGCTTACGCAGATATGTGGCATAATGCAGAGGGCCCCCACACTGGGGCAGCACTTTAAACGAACATGAGCGTATATCCACTCTCGTAATTATCTAATATCAAATGTAAACCTCATCTTTTCCAACAAACCGCTCTCCTTGATTGCTTTGATTCTTAAGCTGTATAGCTTCCGGCGTTTGACCGTACTATTACTGGCAAATGAGATATTAAGAATCGCGTATCCTGGTACAGAAGATGTCTCGTCTTGAAGTAGAGGGGCATGGAGAGGGAACTGAAGTCCAAGACGACAATAGATATACTGTGCTCGAACAAAATTAATATATGCCTGTTCCTTTTTCTCTTCGAACCAAATTCAATATACCGATGAAATGCTCTTGTCGAGCTCGAAAGTGCCAGAAAGAAGACTCCGCGTTTGCTAACGATTCGTCAATAGCTCCAAAGTGATTCTCGGCAGGCAGGCCCCTATGGAGTCGCAGTGCCGCCTCAAACTGTCTACGTGAGATAGTAGGGGTCTCTGAGGCAACGATATGAGCTTCATCTAAGTCCTGCAGGACTTCCGCACGAGCCTTATGATATAGAATATCCACCCACGGTGGAGCAGAGCGTCCCTGAAATCGTTCTGTACCGGATTTTAGGCTCTGCAAGGCTAAATTCTTCAGCCCATGTGCCGCGTAATGAATTGCCACGCGAAACGACAGAACAGCTTTCCACCAGGCGGCAGCACCTTGCCGCGGGTCGATGAACGCTTGATCAGGTTGCCATTGGCCGACTGCAGCCGAAGCGGCTTGTAGGAGGACATCCTTCGCTTCGGCATCAACAGCAGGAGCAAGAGGATTAATTACATGAAGGATATGCCAACATGATGCAAATGCAGCCCATGCATGTCCTTCATGAAGTAACTGAAGAGCTGTCTTTAGAGAACCATCAAAATAATAGTTATCAAGTGCGTAACCGAGAGACTGAGACTGCCTGTCTTCTATTTGCTCGTGACATCCTCGGTGTACAGGAACTCCATAAAAATCAGGCACTGACCTTATGCGCGAATTGTTTCTTTTAGACTTCAAATCCGGTAACTTGTCAGCGGCCCAAGAACTCTGAACTGGATGGTGCTTGTTCGCCTCTAAATTTCGGATGCTCTTGTCTCTTATAACCAGGCGTACCTTGATTGCTCCCGAATAGCGTTCATCAAGCATCTGTTTGATCTGCATCGCCCAATCCTTTCTGGTACGATGTTCAGTGACCGCTACATGTCTTTTACCGGCCAGCGGTTCCACTTCCATAAATATTTCCGCCACCCCGTTTCTGACGTATTCATCGTCAATGCGTACCGGATGTCCAAATGTGCACGGTATTGGCTCGCGGACTTCGCCGATCATTTGTTTGCAAGATTCATCCATGCACACCACCGGGTAGTCAGGATCATACGGCATGTGATAGATTTCCAGGACATCCTCCATATTTGCTACAAAAGCTGCGCTCCCTTCCGGGGGGATTTTCCAGTACTTGCTGAGATGAGGCTTAAGTTCGTTTTTTTTAAAACCCGCTGCACAGTCATATGTGATACGGAAGAAGCAATATTAAGCTCAACAACCTTGTCGGCAAGCAGCCTGACAGTCCATCGCCGGTGCCCATCCGGGGCGTCTGAACAGGCCAATGTTATCAATCTTGCTTCAAATGCCCCGTCAAACGTGACCTCCCTTGGCGGCTTTTCCCTCGGCTTACGCTCAAGCGCCGCTTCGAGCCCCTCCTCCACAAAGCGTTTTTTGAAGTGTTCAATCGCCCGGCTGGTTACCCCAAGCGCTGTTGCAACATCAGCAACATTCCAAGCCGGGCCATCCACACCGGCGTCACACAGCAGCAAAGCACGGGCATGGATAAATCTTCTGGCATGCGCCTTTCCGCGGCGTGTCATTGCTTCGAGATCTTCACGCTCCTCCTTGGTCAGTGTTACTCGATATCTTGGCGACATGGCATCCTCCTTCATTGAGTTGTCGCCAGAATATCATACTTTCTCAATATACGAAAGATATAATGTTACATGGTACTAGATTGAGTGTAGGCTCAGCAATCAACGTTGACGAGGCTATAAGAGCACTCAAGACTGCTCTAACACAAATACTTCCAGACTCAAGCGTGTGCGTAAAGAATCCGGCGTCGGGAACTCGGTTATCAGGACGGGGTTTCCCTGCTCAAGGTCCCAGAAGTAATGCAGATTGCCGTTGGACAGGATGACAAACCGGACATTCTGCGAATGGGCGTGTTTTCTGGCCTGCTCTTTGCCGACAAGAGGGTCGAACTTTTCGGATTTCGCTTCGAGGACGGCTATCGGGAAGCCGCTTTCATCCGGCAGGAGATAATCAACGTAGCCGCTCGCGGTTTTTTCAAAGTCGTCGCCGAGGTCATCGAGGACCTTTTTCTTCAGCTTGACGTGGGTTTCAAGGGCGATGTTGGCGGGGCCACTCTCGCCATCGAAGAACCGCCAGCCCGATCTGATAAGAAGGTTGTTGATCAGGATTATTGCCTTGGCTTCGGTGTGCATGCCTACCCCGGTGCTATATATCAACTAATTACTTTCTTGATTAACGGCAGAGAAGTCATCACCATGATTTTTCAGTAGTTACGTGATGTTTCAGAACAATACATCCGGGAAGTTTTATTAGTCAAGTTAATTTATTCAACTGTTTAGCAAACACTGTTTAGCAAAACAATTGACAGAGCGAGTTCTTTCTTGTAATCTAAAAAAACGCCAGGGACCTATGATCCTTGGCAATATGTTTTTTACGAGGCAACAATGGAAAGCAGTTCAATATTACTTAAAGGTAACGGCGACTTTTCCGCCGAGCAGTTTCTCGCAGTCTTGAAGGGTGATGATGAGTCGCATCTCCTCCTTTCCTTGGGACTTACCACTGCCCCGGGCTGCAATATGCGATGCATATACTGCTATAACGAAGGGGGAAAGCGGGAGGCAGGCAACCTGATCACGGAACGTATGCTTTTGAAGGACTATCGGAAAGCCATTAAAGAATCTGCGGCCTTAGGGGCGCAATCCGTAATCATGGTCGGCGTGGGGGAAACCATGATGGATAAGAACTTCCGGCGGATCGTGGAACTTACCCGTTCCCACGGCATGATACCGCTGGTCTTCACCAATGGGACACTTCTTGACAGGGAAATGGCGGATTTTCTTTTCAAGCATCAGGCAAGCATCTATCTGGCGCTGGACAGTACCAGGGAGGAAATATTCGATATTATTACCCGGTCAAAAGGGTTCTTCAGCAAGGTAATGCGGGGAATCGACCATTGCCTGGAGGCAGGCTTCGGCGAGATAACGATCCGCAATGGTTATTTTGTTACGGACTTTGCCGTTAACACCATGGTCATGAACTTGAATGCCGATCATCTGGATGAAATAGAGCAATTCTGCCAGGCGAAAGATATTCTCTTTACATGTCGTTTCCCGGAAAAATTAGGCACCGCATACGATCTCTGGGACGCGCTTATTTCTCCGAAACCCGAAGAGGAAGCAAAGCTGAGGCAGTTGGCCGAAAAACACTCCTTAGGCAATGAGGTCTTCCGCACCGATCTTGGTTGTCTTTTCTGGACGGTCGGACTTCTGCTGGGAGTGGACGGAAGGGCAAGGCTCTGTTATTCCCTGAATCAGCGGCTGGAGTTGGGCAACATAAAAACGGAACCTATGAAGGATATCATCATGAGAAAACGCCAATACTACCCCCACCGGGAAGATTCTTTCTGTCCGATTCATCTCGATGCGGCACTTTCAGGCTAACCCCCATGCCCGGATCGGTCACAAAGAAGGATAAAAATCACCCCCACTCCTCCCTCCCCCGTCGAGGGGGAGGGATACAGGGAGGGGGGCATTTTCTGACTAACGAAAAGGAGAAAACCCGGTAATAACTATGGAGATTCTTTCCTATCGCAGCTGTCTGCCCCAGAACAGTATTGTCAAAGATTCCTTTGTGGACCGGAACCCGAATTTGTCCTACCTTATTTATTCCAAGGACAAACATGCGGCTCTAATAGATACGGGAAATAATATTGATGCCATGCTGCAGGATATAAAAAAAAGGGGGCTGCAACCGGATTGTCTCCTGCTAACCCACAACCATCGCGATCATACCTTTGCCCTGGCAGATTGTGTCAAGAGATTTCCCGGCCTTCCCATCGGCGTTCACTCATCGTCTCTCTGCTCCCTGGGAGCCTCGGGATTAAGCCAAATTTTTCCACTCACGGACGGCATGGAAATACAGGTGGGAGAAGAACATATCCTGGTAATCGAGGCGCCCGGGCATACCCGCGATTCCCTATGCTTCTGGGATAAAAGCGGTAATAATCTTATAACCGGCGATGTGATCTTCGGCGGCAATATCGGATGCAGTGATTATCGTGGGGGTGGAAACAGGAACATCTTCTACCAGACCATAGTAAATCTGCTTAAACTATTACCGGCCACAACCCATCTTTATCCCGGACATTTTTCCGAGCATTATCAAACGCCGCCCCCTTACGAGTTGGCTGCGGAAAAAATCAACAACCCCTATCTGGCAAATGCCCTGGCAGGCAAGAGGGGGCACTTCGACAGGGCCTTAAAGATCTTCTCTCAGGAATTCGAGTATGCGGAAGTGATTATGCTCAATGAATCAGACATCGATGCTATCTGTAAAATGGAAAAGGAGATATGGATTCCTGAATTACAGGCGTCACGGGAGATCATTCAAGAAAGGTTACATAATGGCCATCAACTGCTGACCATCAACGAATACGGGGGCTTTGCGGGTACGGTGGGCTGGTGCTATTCACCTTTTTCCCTTGACGACGGCCCCGAAAACTTCCCGGACAATTTCCGGCAATTCTCCAACTGTAAATCCTGTCGTCCCGATCACGCTCGCTCGGCTTTTATCTACAACGTGGGAGTAAAACCCACTGCCCGAAGAAAGGGCGCCGGCAGCATGATGCTGCAGGAATCTTTTGAAAAAATAAGAAAAGCAGGCATCTCCCAGGTGTTTATCGACAGTCGTATGCCTTCCTATAACGGAAGCGGGAAGTATCCCCAGGAAAGCATTGTCCTGAATAAAGAATTCAGGTGGGCCGTAGACGGATATTTTTCTACGGGCCTCTTTCCCAAAGATGAGGTGTTTCTCTCCGATCCAGCCGTCCGTTTCTATATGAAAAACAGCCTATCCCCCTGGCTGATCCTGCGGGATTTTATCGATGATCCGCCCAGTGGAAATATGCGGGTGATCTGTTACCTGAATCTTGATCAGGAACCTCCCATCGCACCCATTCCTGCCTGAGGGCGGGCAAAACGCCCTTTTTGTAATTTCACGTTTTTCATGGCCGTGAGGGTTACCTGTCATAGTGGTATGTTGTTGTGTTTTTTTGCCGGTCTTACCACTTTTTTCTCTTTCAGGATGTCGAGGAGGGCGGCGACACGCTTTCTTGTGACGCTGGGGATGATAATCTCATCAACAATACCCAGGCGAGCGGAAAAATAAGGATTGTTGAACTGTTCCTCGTAGGAGCTTACCAGTTCCTCGCGCCTGAGAGCCGGGTCCTGAGACTGGGAGATCTCCCGCTGGTAGACGATGTTACAGGCTGCTTCCGCTCCCATCACGGCGATTTCCGCCGTCGGCCACGCCATTACGCAATCGGCGCCCAATTGTTTGCTGCACATGGCGATGTAGGCGCCGCCGTAATCCTTCCTGATTACCACGGTAATTTTGGGCACCGTGGCTTCGGAGTAGGCGTGCAGGAGCTTGGCGCCGTGACTGATGATGCCCGCCCATTCCTGTTTGGTTCCCGGCATGTAACCGGGTACGTCGGCCAGAGTCAGGAGGGGAATGTTAAAGGCGTCGCAGAAACGGATAAACCGTGAAGCCTTATCGGAGGCGTTTACATCCAATACGCCGGCGCCGAATCTGGGATTGTTGGCGACGACACCGACAGGACGCCCCATAATCCTGATAAAAGCGACTATGAGGTTTTTGGCCCATAGTTCATGAGGCTCAAATATTTCATTGTGGTCGGCGATAGACATGATTACCCGTTTCATGTCGTATCCCTGGGAGGACTTATCGGGAACGATGGCATCCAGTTCCGGACATTCCCTGTCCGGGCTGTCTGTACATGGTCCTACCGGCAAAGGGCTGTGACAACTGTCGGGAAGATAGGAGAGAAGAGCCTTCACCTTACTTATGCAATCCTCATCGTTTTCCGTGGCGAAATGACAGACACCGCTTTTTGTGGCATGGGCCATGGCGCCGCCCAGGTCATCGTGAGTTACATCCTCGCCGATGACGGACTTGACCACGGCAGGACCGGTGGCATACATATAGCTGCTCCCCTTTACCATGAAAACCCAATCCGTAAGGGCAGGAGAATAAACGGCGCCTCCCGCGGTGGGACCCATTATGGCCGTAAGCTGTGGTATATATCCTGATCCGAGAACATTGCGGTAAAAGATTCCTCCGCACCCCTCGAGAGAGGGAACGCCCTCCTGAATGCGGGCGCCGCCGGAATCATTCATAGAAATAAAAGGTTTCCCGGCATCGATGGCCATATCCATAACCTTCCAGATTTTTCGTGTGTGCATTTCGCCAAGGCTGCCGCCAGCGCTTGTGAAGTCTTGGGCAGCGGCAAAGACAGTTCGGCCGTCAATCTTACCGAAACCGGCAATGACTCCATCTCCGTGTATCTCCTTGTTATCCATGCCGAATAGATTTGAGCGATGCCTGACGAAGAGTTGCAATTCCTGAAAGGAACCCTTATCAAAAAGTAGATCCAGCCTTTCTCTTGCCGTGAGCTTTCCCAATTCATGCTGCCTGGCAATCATCACATCTCCGCCCATCGTCATCAGCTTTTCTCTCTTTGAGATGAATTCCCTGATTTTATCCTTTGTATTGCTTTTCTTTATTTTTTTTTCCATAGAGTGTTGCTATCCCCCTTAAAAAATCTGAAAGATCGCTTGCTTCTAAACATTTACTAAGCCGTCAAGTCAAGAATAAAATATCTTGACGGTTTTATGCACCTGTGATTTGAATACATCTTAGAAAGGTTTACACATGCAAGATAATCCATGCCTTTTGGTTGACACTAACTCAAAAGCTAAGGAGGCCGCAAAAGATATCGCCGGATCCTCCCTCATAGGCATTGATACGGAATATGACTCTTTCCGCTACTTCCGCGATAAATTATGTTTAATTCAGATAAAAGCTCAAGGGAAAACCTATCTGTTTGATCCCTTCGGTGAACTTGATTTTTCCTTTTTGGGCGAGTATTTTGCCGATGCTTCCCTCTGCAAGATCATGCACGCGGGGGACAATGACATCCGTATCTTAAAGCGCGATTACGATTTTGTTTTCAATAATGTTTTCGACACGCATCGTGCCGCTTCACTGTTGGGATGCCGCCGGCTTTCTCTTGCGAATGTAGTCGGTGAATATCTCGGCATCGAATTTGAAAAAAATAAAAAAATGCAGCGTTCAAAATGGGATCAACGTCCCTTGACGAAAGAGCAAATAAATTATGCCGTTTTGGATACGGCTTATCTTTTTGATTTGCATGACAGGCTGGAAGAGGGAATTATAAGACAGCACCTGGAAGAGGAAGCGGCGAAGATTTTTACGGACATGACGAAGAACAAATGGAAAAAAAAGGAGCTGGATAACAATGGTCATAAGAAGATCGCCAGTTACTATACTTTAACGGACAAACAGAAAGAATGTTTAAGACGCCTTTTCCGCTGGCGTTATGAGAAGGCAAAAGAGATCAACAGGGCAATTTTTATGATCCTTTCGGACCAGGCCCTGGTTCATCTCTCCGGCTTGGAGATTGGCTCTATTAATGAGCTTATGGAGGACAGGCTGCTGCCGGCGGGGAAGGTACACCTTTTTGGCGCAGAACTTTTGGAATTATTGAATATCGGCGATGAAAATAATAATTCCCTTTCGCCCCGCCCTTGCAAAGTAGGGATGGGAGAATATTCAGGTGAAAATACAAAGTGCGTGTATTGATGCAGCGTCTACAAGTTCCTTCTACGGGCACCTTTAACCGTTTATTATGGGATGTATCAGGCGGGTTCGGCGACATTGGCGTCCTTTTTCCTATTGCTGTCGCTTTGATTATAAAGAGCGGTTTTGATCCTGCGGATTTATTCTTGATGGCCGGACTTTTTTACATCCTGTCCGCCTTTTATTTTAAGATCACCATGCCGGTACAGCCCTTAAAGGCGATGTTTGCTATTGCCCTTGCCACAGGATTGGGCGCCGAAGTGATTAGTGCCGCAGGCCTTGTTATGGGATTGCTCCTGCTTTTCCTGGCCTTGACGGGCTTCAGTGAATGGTTGGGCAGCGTATTTCCCCTTTCCGTTATCAGAGGGATCCAGCTTGGTCTCGGTTTTCTTCTCGTGAAAACATCACTGGGGCTTATGCATGCCGATCTCCTGATGGCCTTTGTTTCCGGCATGATCCTTCTGGCCTGTGTCCTGTTGTTTAAAAAAATCCCGCCCCTGATACCACTTTTGATCCTGGGGTTTGGCTTCTCCTTGTCGGGTCTGACGCCCCGGCCCCTTTTCCATGGCTCTTTTTTGCCTAAATTACCTGACCTGGAACACATCCGCATCGGCTTTATGACCCTGGTAATACCCCAGCTTGCCCTAACCTTCGGTAATGCCGTAGTGGCGACGGAAGCAACGGGCAAACTCCTTTACGGGGAAAAGGCGGCAAGGCTGAACTTGAAAAGCATTCCTCTGAGCATGGGCCTGGCGAATATCATATCAGGAATCATGGGTGGTATTCCCATGTGCCACGGCAGCGGAGGGCTTACGGCTCATTTCAAGTTTGGGGCGACTGGTCCGAGATCGGGATACATTATAGGACTTACCCTCACAGCCTTTGCCTTGATATCAGGGGATGCTGCCCTGTCTGTCGTTGCGGCCTTTCCCACGGCGATCCTGGGGGTTCTGCTCTGTTACGTCGGCATTGAACATGCGATGTTGGTCCGGGATATTATGGGTGACAAACGAGCGGTTGTGGTTGCCGCGGTCGTAGCCCTGGTGGGACTTGCGACCAACAATCTGACATTGGGTTTTCTCGTCGGCGGGGTGTGCCATTATGCACTGATGGGGCTTAAAGCGCCGGCCAAGGATCAGGAGTGAACTTCGTCTCTTATTAAATCAACGACGGCATCAGCCGCGCGCTTTTATTCGTCGGCTGGATAGCTTTGTTGGCTGAAGTTTCCTTGGAGCAAGACGGACGGCCTTGTGCCTGGACGCCATTGAATGGAATGTAAGTCTGCGCAGATTGCAGAAAGATCACCTCTAAACTTCCGAGTATGTTCCATTCGATGCTTACGCACTTCTTCCACAATAAGGTCTTTCATTTGTTAGC
>DATESZ010000148.1:0-4946 GCA_035283845.1 Syntrophales bacterium
TTAGGTAGACATGCCATATGATTAATATTGCCACTTATTATCAGTACTATTTTGGGCCTTTCACTCCGGAAACACCCCCACCCTAACCCTCCCACGTCAAAGGGGGAGGGAATATTATTTACCCACTCTGTTTGAGAAGGAGCCTATTTAATATGTATTTGTCAAATGTCAAGGGCCGACTTCTGTTGCTCTAATAGTCGTAACGACCCTCTGACGGATCAAAGGGGGGACGCCGCCTCACATACGACTCAAGGATCATCAATTCCGTGTCGGTGTGATTCATAAATGGCGCCTCGGCGATCAGCGGTCCCGTCCCCGACGCAAAGATATAGCGCGGCGCCTCATGGTGCAGCGTCTCGATCGTCTCCTTCTCGCCCGGCCTCCCCCTTGCCTCGATATCTACACGGCCGTAGCAGGTGCATATGTAGCTCCGCTCCGGTTCGGCCTCCACGTAGATGCCGGTGCCGCGAATACCGGCAACAGCCGTGGGCGTCTCAATCTGCCGTTCCCCTTTGCCGAATACGGAAAGGAGCCTGCCGTGGCTGAGCCGCAGGAGATCAACAACCTGCATGATGATACCCGGATTCGGCTTCCCATCGATAACGACCTTTGAGTCGGCCCGCAGGAGGAAGGCGTCTTCTCCCACCAGAAAGATCGCCATGCTCTTCAGTCCCGTGGTCACCTCATCGCCGATATTAACAGCCGCCCCTTCCCTGGCGGGCTTCGCGTTGATTCTGACATCGCCTTCGACTTTCCGCATCCCCTGCCGGATGGGAGAAAACCCCATCGCCCCGGCAAGGCGGACGAAGAAGGATAATCCGGCCAGCCCCACTCCCGCACTGATGATTTCGATCAGAAAACGACGCCGAAAAGGATCCATTTCTTTTTTTTCCATCGTTCACCTCTTTTGCAGCCAATGCTCTCCATTTTTCATAGGCCTCGCGTACAATCCGGACATCTTCAAGAAAGAGCGGCAACTCATCGATGGACGGTGCTTAGAGAGCAAATGCTTGCGTTTGCTCTCATATTAGCGACGGGAACGCGCGAGTTGACCGACTTTTTGCCCTGATAATGTGATATTGGTGGGTTCTCGGGCCCTTTTGCCCGATACCCGTTTCAGCCATATCCGGGCGACAGCTTTGATGGAAAGGCATATGCCTGACTCGACGCTATGTCAAGAACTAAGACAAAAACCATTATTAAACTTGAAAAAAAGTCAAATCATGATAGTTCCACCGGCGCAAATGAGGCAAGGTCTCTTTCGTATCCTGAATATCCAATGCTATTGTAAAAAAAGTTACTTGGAAATCCGAGGGGTAAGCAGTTGGATAACAATAAAAATATCGGTGCGGTAATGGTTGTAGGATCGGGGACTCAGCGACCGCCCTGTTGGACGGGTGAGCGGCCCCAGCGACCGGGAGAATCGCCGATTTCGCCCTCCGTCCGTTCCCATAAGCGTGGAGCTAGGGACAGTAAAGATAGCAACTTGAGGGCTTTTCGCAGAGGGATTAAGAGATACCAAGAGCTTAAGACAGTGGAGATGTAGCCTCTGATGCGAATGCATGCTTTCTAAGCGCCTACCTTCACCTTCCAATACTTATCCCTTAGCATGGATTTCAGTATCTTCGCGCCAGAAGGGTTTCTCGGAAGAAATTCTACAAACTCCACTGAAGCCGGCTTCTTGTATGAGCCAAGTCTTTGCTTGCAAAATGTGATGATATCTTCCTCGTTGCATTTTTGCTCAGGCTTCAAAACCACAACAGCGTGTATGGCCTCCACCAAGCTTTCATGCGGAATGCCGATAACTGCTGCCTCTAATACTTTGGGATGGCAAACTAATACGCTTTCTATTTCTTCTGGATAAATGCTTTCCCCACCGCACTTAATCATGTCTTTCTTGCGACCGCCCACATATAGAAAACCCTCTTCGTCTTTCTTTCCTAAGTCTCCTGTATGGTGCCACCCTTGCTCATCTAATGCTTCCTTTGTTTGTTCAGGCAACCTGTAATACCCCTTCATCAAATTGTCGCCTCTCACAACGATCTCTCCCAACTCCCCTGTTGCAAGCTGTTGACCTTGGTCATCTACTATCTTAACTTCCACACCAAAAAATGGTCTGCCTACACTACCGACTTTACGCCATTGTTCCTCAGGATTAAGCGATGTATATAGTCCAGCCTCCACACTTGAGAGAGCATGGAAGAAGTCCACTTTTAAACGCGTCATCGCTTCCTTGAAATCAGGCACCGGGAGTACAGCTCCCGAGACTTCTATATTTCGGAGAGAACTTATGTCATACCTGTCAAAATCAGGCAAGCGACAAAGGGACCTAAACATGAGTGGAAACCCGATAAATGTCGTTATTCTTTGTACTTCGATTATCTGCATGAACACTTCTGCATCGAAGTGATCCATAAGAACGCTAGTGCCAGTTACACATGCCACGGGCATAAATGCACCTTGTAAGCCACTCGAATGCGATAGCGCGGCCACTATAAGTGCGATATCATCTTCCTTTCTATCCAAATATAATGCCTGCTGGAGAGCGTTGAAAAGAAAGCTGCGGTGAGTATGCATAACACCCTTAGGCGTACCCGTCGTCCCGCTGGTATATATTATGGATAACAAATCATCTTCGCTAATTCCGGCCTCCAAAGAAACAGGGGGGTAGCCGGCCAGCAGTTTTTCAAAAGAAAGCCAGCCTGAATGTACATTCTCACCAAAAGCAATAAAATGACGTGCCGTTGAGAGACTGGGTTTGATCGAGTCAACCAAATCCTGAAAATCCAGAGCAGCAATTACAGCCTTTACTTCACAATGCCGAAGAAGGACCACTACCTCTTGGCCTGAAAGGCGGAAATTTATTGGAACCACGATACACCCCGCCTTTACTAAGCCAAAATATGCTAGCACCCACTGGTGACAGTTTCTCGCTAGCAACCCCACCGCGTCGCCTTTAACAAGATCTAAATCCAGCAGGGCGTTTGCGAAACTGTTTGATTGATCTTCAACCTCGCGCCATGTCAGCTTCGCTTCCTTGAAGACTATTGCCGTTTTATTTGGTACTTTGTCTGCGTTTAATCTTGGTACATCACTTACCAATAACATTTATCTCCCCCTCGCTTTGCCAACTTTTTTTGCAACTATTCAGGCACCCTCTCTTGATTCAGCATAAAATTAAAAATCAGCCTCCAACCAGGTATTATTCCACCTGGCCTCCTCCTCAAAACCGAGCCTCTGCCAATTGTCAACCACCCACTTCTGCAACCTCTCAGGATAAAGGGTCTCAAATTGCATCCTCCTCACACCCAGCGGCGGCTCCTCCTTGGTCGTGGCGTCGGTAATCAGTTTGCGCGTGATTATCGTACCAGGACCCATAAATTTCTCTCGGTCCTCCTCCTCCATCCACGAAGACTCAATGGTCATGGCAGGGAACATCTTGCTGGTCTTGATCATATCTCTAACAGGGTTGGTCTGGGTAGCCTGGGCCTCAATCGCCTCACCATAATCCAGGACATTGACGTCATCGTCCATAAAGAGACTACTGGCAAAAACACCCCCCATACCGGGTAATCCATTCTGCCTGTCAAACAGATCCTCCATAAAGCCGGGATAATCCTCGGGATATCTCTTCTTCCTGACGGCATTGTAGATGGTGGCTCCGGTCTTAATAGGAGTTGGTCCAGAACCAAACTTAAGGGGCAGTATTTGAAACATCTTGATCTGAGCCAGGTAACCCAGAGGGATAAGAGTCTCATTTAAACAGTGAGTGCCGCAGCCTAATGAAGTGTGGATGTCAGGAACAATGGGGTTCCTGCGATGGGTGATGCAGTGAACCCTTATCGCGTAGAACGGCTGCCTTGGACCTGTGGAAAAACCAAAGACCTCGGTCTTCGGACCCTCGGGCAGCCTCTCATAAGGCCGAATCTCCCCCTCAATGACCACCTCTGCATTGGCCGGCACAAGAAGATCGGAGGTCTCGGCCTTCACCATCTCCATCGGGCTCTGGCGCAGACCCCCGGCCACATCGTACTCGCTCACGCCAGGAGGGAGAATCGAACCCGCCGCCATGGTAACGGCCGGGTCTCCACCCAAAATGACGGCCACGGGCATGGCCTTGCCCCTCGCCTGATATTTGTTGGTGTAAAGGGCAACAAAATTGGTGTGCGCATAGGGAGTGATCACCAGACGGTTCCTAGAAAAAACCTCGATGGCATAATTCCCCGTGTTCATCCAGTCAGAATCAGGATCTTTTATGGTGACGGCATTGCTAAAGATATATTTGCCGCCATCGCCTATGGCATGATAGGTAAAGGGAAGCTCCATCAGGTTTAATTCTGCGCCCATCTTGATCACTTCTTTGCACTCACCGGTCGCCACCTCCACAGGCTTCAACATCGTCCCCATGGCTTTTGAAGCCATATTGTAAAAGGTGGCCCGGTCTAAGTCGGGAGGAATCCCCAGACACATGGCTATTCGTCTATGGGGTCTCCGGAAACTGCCGGCAAAATGTCCCACCAGCGCCCGGGCGCCTTTCGGAATCCCTTTGATGTTGTTGAATAAAAAGGCAGGACCGGCGAAACGGCCGCTGATCACCTCATAGGCAGAAATCTCGTAATTCCAATCGACCTCATCATTAATCTCCACCAGCTCGCCGGCCTTCTTCAAATCCCCGACGAAATCTCTCAAATCGTATGCCATTGTTACATCTCCTTAAGTTGAAGTATTAAGGAAATTCCTATACTATGGCGATGGCCTTCTTGTGACAAAAAATTACACACTGCTTACAAGTCTTCCCGCAGCAAAATTCGGGACCGGCGATGACAATCCCGCCCTTACCGGTCTCATAGACGCCTACCGGACAGATAAAGACGCAATCTGTGCATTTCTCGCATCTATCCGGATCTATGATGATCTTTACGGAAGGGGCCTTCTTAGGCTTTTTG
>DATESZ010000149.1:0-21848 GCA_035283845.1 Syntrophales bacterium
GTCTCCAGACTGAAATTTTGTTCCAACCTGTGCACCGTGAGGTTAAAATCGAGGTCCGGGGTAAGGGCGGCATCAAGCGAGGCGGCCATGAAAAAGGAACGGTTGTCATACGATGTTGTTATATCCGCGCTCGGAAAAGCGCCAAACTCGTTTTCCGGTTTGCTTACGCCTATGGTCAGGCCAATATGTGCGTCCTGGGAAATGGGGAGGCTGAACTTCGAAAACAGGCTGGAGGTATCAAATCCCCGGGATGACCTCAGGCCGTCAGACTCCTGGTGGCCGGCAAAAAGATAATACCCGACCGGTCCGGCCCGGCCAGAGACCTGGGCGCTGTAATCCTGGGTGTTCTTTTCGCCGTAGGAGGCCTTTACCGCGCCGGCCGGTCTTGCCGTTGTTCCCGCCGCCTTGGTCAGGATATTGATCACGCCGCCCAGGGAAGACCCCCAGGCGGAAGACGCCGGCCCCTTGATGATCTCGATGCGCTCGATGACGCCGACGGGGATCGAATTAGTTTCGGCGTGACCTTCGGACAGGAAATTCCAGGAGATGCCGTCAACGAGCGTCAGGACGTGCCGTTGCTCGGAGCCTTGAATACCGATCAGCGAGGTGGCGCCGAAGTCCTGGTTGAAACTGATGAACAGGCCGGGGACCCGGTTCAACACCTCGGCCACCGTATGGGCGTTCATGGCCTCGATCTCTCTGGCCGTGATCACCGTGATGTTTTCCGCTGCCTGGGATAAAGGTTTCGGATGCCGGGTGGCCGATATCACCAGTTCATCTTCCTTATAAAAGAGGCGGAGGGACTGCATTTCCTCCGGGGACTGGGCGGCTGCGGTCCGGCATAAACAGATCCCGGTGAGAGAAACAGCTATTAGAAGAATGCCTGCATTTAATAAACAGCGCCGCAAAATATCCCTCACGGAGAACAGGAGAAAAGTTTTTTATTTTCAGATGAGCAAACTTATGGTAATCACTTACCGCGTTTGTTTAGATTTTTCAAGAATTTATTTGCGTATTGCCGGGTCATATAAAAATTTCCGTACCGGCAATAAGGATTCAAGTGGCAAACAAGATTTTCATACTTCTGTTGTTATTGACCCTCTTAATCGTGCCGGCGGAAGCCGGACAGAAGGTCCTGGCCGTCCAGAGCGTCCCTGTTGGGCCCTACGAGGAAGCCGTCAAGGGTTTTGAGCATGTCTATGGAACAGATGTGAAGCGACTTTTTATCTCCGGGCGGAAAAAAAAGGATGTTCTGAAGACGATTCATGGGATAGGGCCGGATATGGTTCTTGCCGTTGGAAGGGATGCCCTGCTGATTGCCAGGCAGATTGCGACCATACCGGTTGTCTATTGCATGGTCTTAAATCCTCTATCCATCCTTGCGGGTGAAAAAAACATCAGCGGTGTCAGCATGAATCTGCCGCCGGAGAAACAACTGCAAGAGCTTTTGACGATACTCCCCTCCACGCATAGCATAGGCCTGCTCTATGACCCAGGTCAAACGGGCGTGTTTGTTCAAAGATCACGCGATGCTGCCGCAAAGATCAACGTCAATCTGATGGCAGAGACGATTCGCCTCTCCCGGGACGTTGCTCCGCTTATCAATACGATGAAAGGCAAGATTGGCGTCTTCTGGATGCTCCCGGATATCACAGTGATAACACCGGAAACAGTCGAATCCATGCTTCTCTTCTCCCTGGAAAATAACATACCGATCCTTACCTATTCAGAAATGTATCTGGAGCTCGGGGCAATGCTTTCCATCGGGATCGATCCTTTTGACATCGGGAGTCAGGCAGGAGAGTTGGCGCAAAAGCTGTTCTCGAAAAGTGACAGCAAGGAGGTTCAACATGTTGATGCCCGCAAGGCGCTTATTTCTATTAATTATAAAATAGCCCGTAAGCTGGGGATTCATATTGACGAAAAGGTTATCGGAAATGGCAGGATCATCCGGTGAGGAATAACATATGCAGTTAACGTTTCTGAAATTCTTTAAGAAAAAATTTGGCATCAAGATTTTTCTGAGTGGCGCCTGCCTTATTTTTATCATCTCGTCCTCTTTTACCGCTTTCTTTTATCATTACCAGAGTAAATCGTTGACCGAGGCGCTTATACAAAACAACCTTTTACTTACGGGCATCCTTGCTTACAACTCAAAAATCGGTGTATTTTCCGAGAATGAAGAACTGCTCAGGAATCCTGTTGACGGAATATTTCAGCAAGAGGAAATTGTAGAAGTTTCCATCTACGATCTGAACGGGCGTCTGCTCACGAAGCGGGAAAGATCTGAAATGCAGCATGCTAAGAAACCGGATAAGGCCGATAAAACGGTTGGACTGATCGAACCCAGGATAGTTGCTAAACTCAGAGCGTCTGCGTCTCCCTTTTACCTTGAAAAGGAGAATAAAAATAAAGTGGAATTCTGGTCATCGGTCGTCGCAAGTTCAGGATATGGGTCAGCGGAATCCTTGTTTATTGAAAATGCATTGCCTCCTGGAAAGGAGCGTATTATCGGATTTGTCCGGATAACCGTCGGAAAATCGCTACTTAATAAAATGCTCAGCGTCCTGTTGGTGAAAAGCGTTCTGATCGGCATTATCTTTTTGATAGTCGGTTCCGGCATTATCTATTTCGCAGTTAAACGGATAGTAAATCCGCTTAACACTTTGATAAAGGGGGTTGAAACCCTGGGAAGAGGAAACTTTGGTGAAAATGTCCCCATTGAGACAGAGGATGAAATCGGAAATCTCGCCATGGCCTTCAATCAAATGTCCGAATCTTTGCTGAGACGGGAGACGGAAAAAAAGCAACTGGAAGAACGGCTCAGGCATTCACAAAGAATGGAAACGGTCGGCACACTTGCGGGCGGCATCGCCCATGACTTTAATAATATCCTGGGAATCATTATGGGGTATGCGGAAATAGCATCTACGACTCCTCTGGAGAAGACCGATATGCCTCGTATTTTAAGGGAAATATTAAAGGCCGGCACCCGTGCAAAAGACCTGGTACAGCAGATCCTCATATTCAGTCGTCAGGGTTATCAGGAGCGAAATCCCTTGCTCATCAAACCACTTGTTGAAGAAGCCCTTAGAATGATAGGTGTGTCACTGCCGGCTGCCATTGAGATACGCCATAACTTAAAATCAAGGCTGTCCCCTGTTTTATCCGATCCGTCGCAGATCCATCAGGTGCTGATGAACCTGTGCACTAACGCAGGTCATGCCATGCAAGACGGTGGGGGAGTGTTGGAGGTGAAGCTGGACGAAGGGGAGATCAGTGCCGGCGATCCTGACTTATCTGTCAATATGCAGCCCGGGCGATACCAGGTTCTGACCGTGAGCGACACCGGCACTGGCATGGATGCTTCGGTCAAGGAACGGATTTTTGATCCCTTTTTTACTACAAAAGGGCCGGGAAAGGGAACCGGCCTGGGGCTGTCGGTAGTCCATGGAATCATAAGAAGTCACGGCGGCAAAATTAACTGCTATAGCGTGCCGGGAAAAGGGGCCACCTTTCAGGTATATTTTCCCACTGTTAAAGAGGAGCCATCGGAAAAACCCGATAAGTTTGATTCGATCCCACGTGGCAGAGAAAGAATCCTTTTTGTTGATGATGAAGCGGCCTTGGTAGACATTAGCGAGCAGATGTTGCAAAGCTTTGGCTACCACGTCGTTGCCAGAACGAGCAGTATCGAGGCGCTTGAGGCTTTCCGAACTAAGCCGGATCAATTTGATCTTCTCATCACAGACAATATAATGCCGAATATGACCGGCGTGGAACTGGCAAAAGAGATCAAACGAATTCGGCCCGACATGCCTGTCATTCTTTGTACGGGATTCAGTGACACGGTCATGGAAGAAACGGCTAAAGCTCTCGGCATTGCGGGACTTATAATGAAACCGATTATCAGGGGAAATATGGCCGGGGTCATTAGGCGCGCGCTGGGGCATGGCGAGGAAATGGGGACTGCAGGCCCCAACCCCAATAACCCCCATACCCGGGCCGGGCACAACGAAAGATGAAAATCACCCCCACCCCTCCCTCCCCCGTCGAGGGGGAGGGATACAGGGAGGGGCCCGGAAGCAAAGAATCACTCCGACTGAATGATGGGGAGGTCAGGTGATAGTAAGAGTCACGAGCGGCACGGTAATCGGCATTGATGCCTACGCCGTGGACGTAGAGGTGGATCTGTCGTCCGGGTTTCCCCTGTTTTCCACCGTCGGGCTGCCCGATGTGGCGGTCAAGGAAAGCAAGGAACGCATCCGGGCGGCCATAAAAAATTCCGGTTACGCATTTCCCCGCAAGCACATTACTGTAAACCTGGCCCCGGCTGATATAAAAAAAGAAGGCACCGCCTTTGACCTGCCCATTGCCGTTGCCATCCTGGCGGCGGGGGGCAATATTCAACCCGATCCACTTAAAAATTACGTTTTTATGGGTGAGCTTTCTCTCGACGGCGGCATCAAGGGAGTGCACGGGGTGCTCCCAGTAGCCCTTCAGGTGAAAAGGATGGCCAAGAAGGGGATCGTCGTATCGGAAGAAAACGCCCCGGAAGCAGCCTTGGTGGAAAGTATCGAAGTTATAGCCGTAAAAAGGCTTTCCGACGTGCTGGATTTCCTGGGCGGGAGATTGGATATAAAGCCCTTTAAGGTTGATTTGCAGGAGGCATTTCGCAACACGCTCCAGTATCCTTTTGATTTTAGCGATATCAAGGGACAAGATCAGGCCAAAAGGGCCTTAGAGGTCGCGGCGGCCGGCGGCCATAACATTATTATGATCGGGCCTCCCGGCTCCGGTAAAACCATGCTCGCCCAAAGGCTGGTTACAATCCTTCCCGATCTTTTCCTGGAAGAAGCTATTGAAAGCACGAAGATATTCTCCGTTGCCTCGCTTTTGAACAAAGGTGAAACGTTGCTCATGAACAGGCCCTTTCGCGCCCCCCATCATACCATCTCCGATGCAGGCCTGGTAGGCGGAGGTCGGACCCCCGGGCCGGGAGAGATCAGTCTCGCCCACAACGGGGTATTATTTCTCGATGAACTGCCGGAGTTTAAAAGGAATGTTCTTGAGGCGCTGCGCCAGCCCCTTGAGGACGGCGCTGTCACCATTACCAGATCTTCCATGACGGCAAGTTTCCCGGCTAAGTTCATGCTGGTGGCGGCAATGAATCCCTGCAACTGCGGGTTCAGGGGCGATCGGCGCCGCTCTTGCCACTGTAGCACCACGCAAATCAGACAATATCAGTCACGCATTTCCGGCCCTTTACTGGACCGCATCGACATCCATGTTGAGGTACCGTCCATGGAATACCGGGAAATTTCGGGAACCCACAACAGCGAAGATTCTAAAACGATCCGGGAACGAGTCCGCAAAGCCCGGAATCTGCAACTAGACCGCTTTGCAGGTCAAGGCAATCTGCTGAACGCCAGGATGTCGGACCGGCAGCTTAGGGCTTATTGTCCGCTCGATGAAGCTTCCCGCCAGTTGATTGAGATGGCAGTTGACAAGCTGGGTTTGAGCATGCGCGCCTCCACGCGGATCATGAAGGTAGCCCGGACCATTGCCGACTTGGAAGGCGCCAATAAAATCGAGGCATCCTATGTGGCTGAGGCCATTCAATACCGGAGCCTTGATAGAAGGATGATTTAGTTAAAGAAATCAAAGCCAAATCACGTTGACATGAAACAAAGATTCCCCGTCAAGACGGTCATTCAACCTTGCTCAACCTCTCAAACTCCCTGAGCAGTTCCTCCTGCTTCTTGGTAAGGCGGGTAGGAACGGTCACTACCGTTTCGATGATCTGATCGCCCTGGCCGTGTCCCTGCAGGTGAGCGATCCCCTTCCCCTTTAAGCGAAAAATTCTGCCTGTCTGCGTTCCCCTGGGTATCTTGATTGTTTCCACCCCGGTCAGAGTAGGCGCCTCCACGGCTCCCCCCAAGGCTGCCTGGACGAAGTTGATAGGGGCGCGGTAGTAAATGTCATCACCGTTTCTTTCAAAAAAAGCGTGCTTTTCCACCTCAATGAATACATACAAATCGCCACTGGGACCGCCGTATTCACCTTCCCCGCCTTCGCCCCGCAGCCGGAGGCGTGAACCATTCTCCACACCAGCCGGTATTTTGAGTAGAACGGTTTTGGTAGCCTTGACCTTCCCCCTGCCGGAACATGCTTCACAGGGGGTAGTGATTACGCTCCCCTGTCCCCGGCATTGAGGGCAGGTAGAACTGACACTGAAGAAACCGCTGGACTGCATGACCTGACCCCGCCCCTGGCAGCGGCTACATGCCTGCGGAGAAGTGCCCGGCTGACAACCAGATCCCTGACAAGAGGAACAGTGAACGTATTTCTTCAGAGTGATATCGGTGGTAGCGCCGAGGGCGGCGTCCATAAAGGAGATGCGAATATTGTAACGCAGATCGGCGCCGGCCCGGGCCGCCGTACGGGAACGGGATCGCCCCGCCTGGAAGCCGAAGACGTCCCCGAAGATATCGCCGAAGTTGGAAAAGATGTCTTCGAAGCCCGAAAAGCCACGGTAGCCGGAACCCTTCAAACCCTCGTGCCCATAGCGGTTGTAAATGTCGCGTTTCTGTGGATCGCTCAAGACCTCATAAGCCTCGGCTGCCTCCTTGAATATCTCCTCCGCCTCCTTATCTCCTTGATTCCGGTCCGGGTGGAACCGCATGGCGAGCTTGCGGTAGTTCTTTTTTATCTCGGCCTCCGTGGCGTTTCTTTCTACGCCCAGGATCTCATAATAGTCACGTCTCGTCGTCATGGGACCTTCCTAAATTATCTTAAATAGATGATATTATTTGATATTATCACCACTTTTTGTAATATAGTCATAAATTATATCTTGTCAAGAACGCTCGAAATTCATTGAAATCTTGATAGAAGGATGATTTAGTGCTAAAAGCACTTTCGACCCATACAGAGGGGATGGGGAAATTTTTGCAAAAAAGGGGAAGCGTTTAATGGAAATTAAAATTATTACCGTTTCGCCGGAAAAAAGAAAACCGAAACCTGCTGATGAAACCAAGCTGGGCTTTGGGAAGATCTTTACCGATCATTTCTTTACGATGCAGTATACGACAGGACGTGCATGGCATGACCCCGTAATCGAACCGTACCGCCGCCTCTCCCTTGATCCGACGGCCATGTGCCTGCATTACGCCCAGGAAATCTTTGAAGGCATGAAGGCCTACCGGGGAAAAGACGGCGCCATTTATCTTTTCCGACCTGCTGATAACGCCGGACGCTTGAATATGTCTGCAAGAAGGATGTGCATGCCTGAGATTGATACGGAACTTTTACTGGATGCGGTAAAAAAACTTGTGTTTTTAGAGAAAGAATGGATACCCAAAGGCGCGGGCACGTCCCTTTACATACGTCCCACCATGATCGCCACGGAAGCGGCCCTTGGTGTTCATCCTGCCGGCGAATATCTCTTTTTTATTGTTGTCGGTCCCGTGGGCGCCTATTATCCTGAAGGATTCGGTCCGACAAAGATTTACGTAAGCGAGGAATATGTGAGATCCGTGCGGGGGGGGACGGGATCATGCAAGGCGGCAGGCAATTACGCAGCCAGTCTATACGCCAGCAGGATAGCTAATAAAATGGGGTATACGCAGGTTCTTTGGCTCGACGCCCTGGAAAGGAAATATGTGGAAGAAGTGGGCACAAGCAACGTCTTTTTTCGCATCGCCGATGAGCTAATTACCCCTCCTCTGACCGGGGGAGCTATTCTTCCAGGTATCACGCGCGATTCGGTCATACAAATAGCCAGAAGGTGGGGTATTTCCGTCACCGAAAGACCGCTTGCCATGGAGGAAATATTGGAAGAAGCCGCCAAAGGACGCCTGCAGGAGGCTTTTGCTTCCGGGACGGCAGCCATTGTCTCTCCCATTGGGCATTTTTTCTACAAAGGCAGGGAGCATGCGGTAAACGGCGGCAATGCCGGTCCCCTTACGGAAAAGTTATACAATGAAATATTGGGAATACAGTATGGCGAGAAGGAAGATCCCTTCGGATGGCGGGTTAAGATATCCTTCTGAATAACCCCCATGACCGGGTCTGACGCAACGAAGGATGAAAATCACCCCCACCCCTCCCTCCCCCGTCGAGGGGGAAAGATACAGGGAGGGGGTGCGGGTTGCTAACAGGGAATTGCCCCACCCGGGAAGGAAATCCACAGGACTGTGGAAAAGCCTGTTGATAGGTATGTTGATAAGTATTGTAAGTCTTCAATAGACAGAAATTTCTACCGTATTGCATAATGTATATGCAAAAAATGTATAGCAATATCATGATGTTATAATGAACCATCTAATTTCCATGACTTCTTCGCCCTTAAGAGGAAGTTATTAACTGCATGTATAAAGTGTGCCATTTGGACCAGTCGTTAGCCAAAAAAAAACCGAGAATAAAAATATTTTTTTTGCCTCACCCTTTTTTTATTTTTGCTGCAATAATGGCATGGATGTTGTTTTTTGTCTTACCGAATAAGATCATGGCCATGCCCCTCAATGAGCTAATCGCTCAAGCTCAGGATAGGTATGAAAAAACCGGCGACGTAAAGGCTGATTTTATCCAGGAAGCAACCATCAAATCCATGAATAAAACGGAACGGGAAGAAGGGGTATTTTACTTCAAAAATCCCCGCAGAATGGTATGGGATTACACAAAACCCAAGAAAAAAAAATTGGTTATTAATCCTCAAACAGCCTGGCTTTATATCCCTGAAGACAGTATAGTTTACGTGCAGGATGCGGAAAGTATTCTTAAGTCGAAGGTAAGCATCCGTTTTCTTGCCGGCTTGGGAAAATTGAAGAATGATTTTCATATTGCCTTTGCCGGCCCCGATCATGTTGACCGGGAGGGTAACTTTCTTCTTAAGCTGGTTCCCAAAGAGCGGGATTTCGGCATGGAAGAGCTTTTTCTCGCTTTAGACAAGGAAAAGCTTCAGATTACCCGGTTGAGTTTTACCGACGGTTATGGCAATACAACCCGCCTGTTTTTTCGGAATATCAATGTCAACAATAACTTACCTGAAAAATTTTTCACATTTATCCCTCCCGCGGGAGTGGAGGTATACCATAACCGCTGATATCCCCGCCGATCGGGAGGATAAAATAGGTTAAGAGAAATGTCGGATATCATCACGGAGAACAGTTCCTGCTTAAATCCGCAGGAAGCCCTGAGATTGGAATGGCTGGATGTCAACGGCAAGGGAGGATACGCCTCCAGCACCGTTATGAATTGCCATACCCGTAAATACCACGGTCTTTTAGTGGCAAATCTTAACAAACCCGCCGGCCGGCAGGCAATTCTTTCAAAATTCGAGGACTCCCTGCAACTGGGCAGGGAAGAATATTTTTTCTCCTGCCATCAGTATCCGGGCCTTTTTTTCGAAGGACCAAGAAATTGTCTGTCCTCCTTCAATTGCGTGCTCGCACCAAAATTTTGCTATCAGATAGAAGGGATTGTTTTGCGAAAAACCATTATGCTGTTTTATGGAGAGGACTGTGTGCTGGTAAAGTATGAATTTGAAAACCTTCCTTCCCCGTCCTTGCTTCGTATCAGACCTTTCCTTGCGTACCGGGGATTCCATATCCTGAAAAAACAAAACTTGCTTTTTGACACAAAAACCTGCGACGTAAAAAATGGATTCAAAATAACTCCATACCCCGATATGCCCTCTTTATTCATTCAGACCAGCCCCCGTTCGCAGTTTTCCCCTTCCCCGCGCTGGTATTATAATTTTGAGTACCAGGAGGAGCGGCAACGGGGATATGATTGGCGGGAAGACCTTTTTCTGCCGGGCGTCCTGGAGATCCTCGTAAAAAGCGGGGACCCCGTCTTTGTTTCTGCTTCCCTGAAGATAAATTCCGGTCAACTGCGCCTTAAATGGAAGGGCGAAGAAAAGAGACGGGCGAAAATCCAGGCGGAAGACAGCGCCATTGTTGAGAAGTTCACTGGCGAGGACAGGGACAATTTAAGACAACTGCTGAGAGCAGGGCGACAATTTATCACAAGAACACCCGATGGCCGGCCCATGATTATCGCCGGCTATCACTGGTTTGATGACTGGGGGCGGGACACACTGATTTCGCTGCCTGGTCTTGCTTTCTGTTGCGGACGTCTTCAAGAGGGAACAGATATCCTGGAGTCCCTGGGGAAATATGAAAAAAATGGTCTGCTGCCGAATTTCTTCTCAAACGAAGGCAAGGGCAATGGCTACAATTCTGTGGATGCCTCCCTCTGGTACTTCTGGACTGTGCAGCAGATGCGTAAATATAACGGAGATCTCCAAAAGATCAGGACATCCTTCTGGCCTGTCATGAAAAATATTATTAAAAACTTCCTCGCCGGCACTGTGTTCGATATCCATATGTCCGACAATGGTTTGCTCCATGCCGGCAACAGGGACACTAACCTGACCTGGATGGATGCTACGGTGGGCGGCAGACCCGTGACCCCCCGCTGGGGGTTTCCCGTGGAAATAAATGCCCTCTGGTACAACGCGATTTGTTTCGCCGGGGAACTTGCCGGGCTGTTCGGTGAGCTTGATTTGTTTCCCGCCGATTTGCCTGCACGCATCGGGCGCTCCTTTCAGGATACTTTCTGGATTGAAGAAGGCGCCTACCTGGGCGATGTTTTTTCCCAGGGCGCCCTTGATCATGCCGTAAGACCCAATCAGATATTTGCCCTTTCCCTGCCCTTTTCTCCCCTGTCCCCTGCTCAAGCCACGGGCGTCGTAGACAAGGTGAAGACCCATCTACTCACGCCCTGCGGTCTCCGCACCCTCTCACCGGACGACAGGGCTTATCAGGGACGCTATGAAGGCAACGAGGCAAAAAGGAACGGCGCTTATCATCAGGGCACGGTATGGCCCTGGATGCTGGCCTCCTTCGGCGAGGCCTGTCTCAAGGTTGCGGAAGACAAGAAGGAAGCTAAAGTTTTTCTCCTTGAGCAATTGCGCTCCTTTCTCCGTCGGCACCTATGGGTTGCAGGCCTGGGATGCATTTCAGAAATCTTCGACGGCGATCCTCCCCACACGCCCCGCGGCTGCATGTCCCAGGCCTGGAGTACGGGAGAGCTGATACGCCTGTACAGTATTTTACAGGAAACATGACGGCGCCGTATAAAGATGGGTCGTTTTGTGACCTTTTACATAAGTCATCATAAAAGAGGATGAAAAATGCCCAGTATCTGCATCTACTTCCAGGTTCATCAGCCCTACCGCCTGCGGCGCTATTCTTTTTTCGATATCGGTTCGGTTCACATCTACGATGATGAAGAAAGCAATTGCCGGGTACTGAATAAAGTCGTAGATAAGTGCTATCTTCCCACCAATGCGCTCTTGCTTTCTCTTATCAAAGAATATGGGGGTTATTTCCAGATTGCCTTTTCCCTGACCGGGGTCGTGCTGGAACAGATGGAAAAATACCGGCCCGATGTCCTGGACAGCTTCCGGAAGCTTGCCGACACGGGATGCGTCGAATTTCTAAGCGAAACCTATTATCACTCCCTCGCCTTTCTTTTTTCACCGCGGGAATTCAGGGAGCAGGTCCGTCTGCACGGGAAAAAAATCAGGGAACTTTTCGGTCGGCGGCCGGCGACTTTCCGTAACACCGAACTTATCTACAGTAATGAACTGGCCAAGGTCATCGAAGGCATGGGTTATAGTGCCGTCCTGGCCGAAGGCGCCGATAAGATTCTTGGCTGGCGCAGTCCCAACTTCGTTTACCGGCCGGAAGGCTGCGAAACAATAAAGCTGCTCTTGAAAAACTACCGTCTTTCTGATGATATCGCCTTTCGTTTTTCTGATACTCAGTGGTCCGAATATCCACTTATGGCGGACAAATTTGCCCACTGGCTGCATAAAATTAATGCCAGCGGCGAGGTTATCAATCTTTTTATGGATTACGAGACTTTCGGGGAACATCAGTGGCAGGAAACGGGTATTTTTGAGTTCCTTAAGGTGTTGCCGCGGGAGATTGCCAGGCATCCTGATTTCAATTTCCGGACCCCTACCGAGGTGGCGAGGGAATACGAAGCCCGGGCGTCTCTCGATGTTCCGGAGCCCATTTCCTGGGCGGACACGGAAAGAGATTTGACGGCCTGGATGGGAAATGCGATGCAGCGGGACGCTCTGCGCGCTCTTTACGCTCTGGAGAGGGTTGTGCGCAGGCGAAAGGACAAGGAACTTCTTCATACATGGCGGATACTTCAGACTTCCGATCATTTCTACTACATGTGCACCAAGTGGTTCGCCGACGGAGATGTACATAAGTATTTCAATCCCTTCGAATCACCCTACGACGCCTGCATGAACTATATGAATATCCTGGAAGATTTTTCCCGCCGGGTGAATGACGGCGCCAGCCATAAGTCCCGCTGTCAGGAAAAACGGAAATGCCGAGAAAATTTGGAAAGATAATACAACCTGTTCAGACTTGAAAAAGGAGATCAATACCATGAAAGTAAAAAAGACCGGGTATCTATTCGAGGTAAGCTGGGAAGTGTGCAACAAGGTGGGCGGCATATATACCGTCATTACGAGCAAGGCAAGGGAAGCCGTCCGCGCTTACGGTGAAAATTACTACCTCCTGGGACCAGACCTCAAAAGCAATCTGGAATTTGATGAAACGGACGAGGACTGCTGGACAGAAATGAGGGAAGGCACGGCAATCCGGGACATACCTTGCCGTTTCGGGAGGTGGCGCATACCCGGAAACCCCAAGGTGATCCTCGTCGGTTTCAGTAAAAAGTACGACAAGGATCAATTGCTATTCCGCCTTTGGGAAAGTTACGGAGTCGATTCCATTGCCGGCGGATGGGATTATATAGAGCCCGTGATGTTCAGTTATGCCTGCGGTGAAGTTATAGAAACCATTTACAACCTCTATGTAAGCCCTCAGGAGGAAACGGCTATTGCGCACTTTCACGAATGGATGAGCGGGGCCGGCATCCTTGGGTTGGAACAGATGGCGCCCGAAATAGGCACCGTACTTACAGCCCACGCCACGATACTGGGCAGGTCGTTGGCCGGTTCCGGGGTGGATATTTATATGGACATGGAAAATATCTCACCCCAGAGGGAAGCAAATAACCACGGTGTCACGGCCAAGTATTCCATGGAGGCGGCGGCTGCGCGGGAGGCTGACTGCTTTACCACGGTAAGCGATATAACGGCTGCCGAGGCCAAAAATTTTCTCGGCAGGAAACCCGATGTCATCACCCCTAACGGCCTTGACATTGAGCATATTCCCGATCTTTTAGTGGACAGAACGCCGGCGTTAAAATCGCGGGAAAGACTCCTTGATGCCGCTTCCCGATTCCTGAGGAAGGAATTTTCGCAAGACACAAAGATTATGGTTATATCGGGGCGCTACGAATTCCATAACAAGGGCATTGATATTTTTCTCAATGCCCTTGGCCGTCTCGAAAAAAACATTAAAGGAAGCGAAAGCATCCTTGTCTATCTTTTCGTTCTGGGAGGTCATACGGATCTCATTCCTTCTCTCCAGTGCGATCAGCCTTCCATCTATTGCAATATCACAAGAAGCGAAACCGGCGCTCCTCCCATTGCCACCCACAGGCTTAATTACGAGGCTTCCGACCCGATTCTGCAAACTTGCAGCAGGATTGGGCTAAAAAATACGCCGGAGAACAGGATTAAAGTCATATTCATCCCCGCCTACCTGAACGGTCATGACGGGTTGATTAATATGACCTATTACGAGGCACTGTCCGGATGCGACCTGGGGGTTTTCCCGTCCTATTACGAACCATGGGGCTACACGCCACTGGAAAGCGCCGCTTACTGCGTCCCTACGATAACCACCGATCAGGCCGGTTTCGGTCTTTGGGTCGAGCAAAATACAAAGGGGGGCAGCGGCGTCATAATACTGCCAAGGAAGCAGAAACCCGTAACCGTTATCGAAGACAACCTATATAAAACCCTCGAAAATTTCTTGAGTTGGACGGACGAAGAGATGCTCGAAAGAAGGAAGATGGCGCGTTACATTGCCGAGCAGGCAAACTGGCAGGATTTCTTTGGTGCTTACCGGCAGTCCTATGACCTGGCGCTGGCGGCTGCCAAGGAAAGGCGGGCAAAGCAGGCCGTAAGCGAGGAAAAGAAACGTGTCTTTGCCGGCGCCGTATCTACCCAGCCGCACTTCCGCAGCTTTACGGCCGTGGTGAACCTTCCGGAAAATCTCGCGCGGCTGAGAGAGCTGGCCTATAATTTATGGTGGGCATGGAACCCCCAAACCATTCCCCTTTTCGCCACGTTAGATCCAAATCTGTGGGAAGAAACGGGCAAAAATCCCGTAAAAATGATGGAGTCGGCTTCTCCCAAAAGACTCATGGAAGCCTCGGAAAACCCCAACTATCTTACCCTATACAACCAAGTGCTGAAGCAGTTCGACGAATATATGGAGGAAATAAGAGAGTCCGCCTGCCGCCTGTCAAGCCTGGAGATCAAATGTTCATCGCCCGTCGCCTATTTTTCGACGGAATATGGCCTGCATGAAACGCTGCCCATTTATTCGGGCGGATTGGGCACCCTTTCGGGCGATCATCTGAAAACGGCGAGCGATCTTAATATCCCCTTGGTCGGGGTCGGCATCCTCTACAAGAACGGTTTTTTTAAGCAGGTTATCGATGTAAGCGGCGCCCAGCTTGCGGAATATCCGGAAAATGATTTTGCTATCATGCCCGTGTCACTTGTTCAGGACGACAGGGGGAATCCCGTGCAGATTTCACTGGAATTGCCGGGGCGCACGCTTTTTGCCGGCATCTGGGAGGTCAAGGTGGGACGGGTTTCTCTTTATCTTTTGAATACCGACGTGCCGGGCAACACGCCGCAGGACAGGCGGATAACAGATCGCCTTTACAGCTCCGATCAGAGGACCAGGCTTGAGCAGGAACTCCTTCTCGGCATAGGGGGCGTGAGATTACTGGCCAAACTGGGCATCGAACCACGCCTGTATCACATCAACGAAGGCCATTCGGCATTCCTTATCTTCGAGAGGATTTCCGTGCTGATGAGGGATGAAGGACTCAGCTTTGACGAAGCAAGTGAAGTCGTCCGCAACAGCACCATCTTTACCACCCACACCCCCGTAGAAGCAGGCAACGAACGATTTTCTACGGAATTGATGGAATATTACTTCTCCGCATTCATTAAAAGGAGCGGCCTGGCCTGGTCACAATTCTGGGAACTGGGGCGCAGGGAAAGCGGTGAAGACAAGCCCTTTTTCCTGACTGTTCTGGCCCTTAAAATGACCTACCGAAGCAACGCCGTAAGCCGTCTGCACGGCCGCATATCGCGGCGCATGTGGCGCGACGTCTGGAAGGGATTTCATGAAACTGACGTTCCGATAGACTATATCACCAACGGCGTCCACACCATGTCCTACATTGCCCCCCGGATGAAGGATATCCTCGATGTTTATCTGGGCATGGACTGGTGGAAAAACATCTCCGACAGGGAACGCTGGGCGCGTGTTCAGGAAATACCGGATGTGGTTTTATGGCGTACCCGTTACGAAATTAAGCAAAAAACCGTCGATTTCATGATAGAAAATATTTCCCGGCACTGGACGAAATACGGCTATTCGAAAATGTGGAGGGAAGAACTGCTATCGAAGATAAATCCCTCGGCGCTGATCATCGGCTTTGCCCGGCGGTTTGCCCCTTACAAACGCGCCGACTTGCTTCTATCCGATCTGGACCGCTTGGACCGCATACTGAACGATAAAAACCGTCCCGTACATGTCATTATGGCGGGCAAGGCGCACCCCAGTGACGAGATGGGGAAAAGTCTGCTTAAAAAGGTCATAGATGTGTGCAAGGATGATAGATTCAGGGGCAGGCTGTTCTTTATCGAAGACTACAATATCCGCGTGGCCCGGCATTTAGTTCAGGGAGTTGACGTATGGTTGAATACGCCGAGAAGGCCATACGAGGCAAGCGGCACGAGCGGTGAAAAAGTGGTGGCAAACGGCGTCTTAAATCTCAGCGTCTCCGACGGGTGGTGGTGTGAAGGCTACGACGGGACAAACGGCTGGAACATAGGCCCCGTGGTGAAGGAACGTTCCGAGGACAGACCCGGCGCCGATGAAGAGGACGCCCATTCGCTCTATTCCCTTCTGGAAAACACGTTAATCCCCCTTTTCTATGACCGTTCCGCCTCCGGGATACCGGAAAAGTGGGTTGCCATGATTAAAAGATCAATGCAGACCTTAGCGCCCCAGTTCAACACGGATAGGATGCTTTCCGAGTATTATGACCAGATGTACGTACCGGTAGCCAAGAGAGAGTATTTACTGACGGCCGATTCGTACAAGCTTGCCAAAACGCTTGCGGACTGGAAAAGGAAATTGCCTATGCGTTTTTCCTCTCTTAGACTGATCGATGTGATAGTGGAAGGCATCCATGGTGAGACCATCAATCTGGACCAGCCGGTGGTCGTAAACACCAGGATAGATCCGGGCACGTTGGGGCCTGAAGAAATACTCGTGGAGCTGATGATAGGCAGGGCGGTGGCGGGAGAGTTTATCGAGGCGCCGGAATGCGTGCCCCTTAAAATATCTGAAAAGGGGAAGGACGGAATCCTTACCTTTTCCACGCAATATGAGTTGAAGCAAAACGGTTTATATTCTTATGGCATACGAGTAATACCGTACCACAAAAATCTTGCCTTCAAGCATGAAACAGGCCTTGTCCTTTGGGGATGAAACTCTCATGACGGTACTCGTCACAAATGAGAATGAAAATTACCCCTCCCCCTTCCCCCTCCCTCAAGGGGAGGGGGTGAGGGGGAGGGTGAAAGGTATTTTCGAGTGAAAGGGGGAAAAAGCAGGCCGGATGAGTCGGGGGGCTCACAATCTCAGGCCATACATCAGTTCAGAGTTTCTTTAACCGCCTCCGCGATCCGGCGGCAGCATTGCTGCGTCAATTCTGCCGTGGGCCCTTCCACCATCACGCGGCACACATTTTGTGTTCCCGAATAGCGGACCAGCACCCTGCCGTCCTTTCCTAATCTATCTTCCACATCTTTCACAATCCGTACGATCTCCGGCACAGAAGTCGTGTTTTCCCGTCTTTTTACCTCTACGTTGATCAGCGTCTGGGGAAAGACCGTCATAATCTTTGCCAGCTCCGACAGGGGTTTTTTTTCCTTGCCCATCACTTCCAGTAACTGCAGGGCGGTGATTATGCCGTCTCCCGTCGTATGATGATTCAAAAAGATCAGATGCCCGGAATCCTCTCCGCCGATTACGGCGCCCCTTGCCCGCATTTCCTGAAGGACCGCCCTGTCTCCCACGTCGGTCATGACGGAATCGATACCAATTTTCCTGAAAGAAGCACTCATGCCGATATTGCTCATAACCGTTCTGATGACCAGATTGTTGGCCAATTTGCCTTCCTTTTTCAGGGAAGCGGCGCAAATAGCTAACATCTGATCCCCCGTCAGCACTGTCCCTTTTTCATCCACGGCAATCATCCGGTCGCCATCTCCGTCAAAGGCAAACCCGGCGACAGCTCTTTTCTTGACAACTGCCCCGGCAAGTTCCCCAGGATGTTGGGAGCCGCAATTTACATTGATGTTTATGCCATCTGGTTTACTAAATAGTGCCGTCACTCTGGCGCCTAACTGCCGGAATAACTTGGGCGCCACTTTCGATGTGGCTCCGTTGGCGCAATCAAGGACGATGCCGCTTCCGTCGGCACTTATCATCCCGGAAAAGGTTTGCCTTAAAAAAGAGATATACCTGCCACCGGCGTCAGGCAATCGGGAAGCCCGGCCGCATTCGTGCGGCATGGGGTTAATGAAAGTCAGGGTATCGGAAAGCAGATCCTCGATGGCCTGCTCCTTGTCTTCCGTTAGCTTCCAACCCTCACTCCCGAAGATTTTGATGCCGTTGTCTTCAAAAGAGTTATGGGAGGCGGAGATGACAATCCCGGCATCGGCTTTCATGCCGGTCGTCAGAAAGGCAATCCCCGGTGTCGGCAGGACGCCGACCGTGACAGCATTCGCCCCTTGGGAGCAGAGCCCGGCAATCAGGGCGTTCTCCAGCATGTCTCCGGAGATTCTGGTATCCTTCCCCACGATGATCAGCGGGATATGGCCCCGTTTTTTGAACAGATAAGCCACCGCCTGACCGATTTTCATAGCCATTTCCGCAGTCATAGGATATTCGTTTACCCTGCCTCTGACCCCGTCCGTTCCGAATAACCTGCCCATCGTCTTTCACCTCATCCTTTTTGTTCCCGTCTTCTTAGAAAAATGAGTCATCCTTGTCAAGTAAGAAAAAAAATAGCATGAATAACAGTTGGCAATTATCTTGCGATCAGTCTTTATAAAAACTTTTAAATCTTTGACAAACAAAGTGAAGTGTGTTTTCGTTACACTGCCTTTCTGGTGACAACCTTTGAGCGTTATGACGCTTGAACAACCGTAGTGATGCTGAGGAACCGAATGGCAAATAAAGAAGCCACAGCCCGAATCAAGATCAACAAGCTGCTCGAAGCGGCAGGCTGGAGTTTCTTTCCGGAAGGGAGGGCGCCCGCCAACATCCGCCTCGAGCCCAGCGTGACGATCAAGTCAGCCGATCTGGAAGCACTCGGCGAGAACTTCGAGAAGACGAGCAAGGGATTCATTGACTTCCTGCTGATAGACACCAAAGGCTTCCCGCTCATCGTCCTGGAGGCAAAATCGGAGGACAAGAACCCGCTCGTCGGCAAGGAGCAGGCCCGCAAGTACGCCAAGTCCCAGAACTGCCGCTTCGTCATCCTCTCCAACGGCAGCCTGCACTACTTCTGGGACCTGGAGCGCGGCAGCCCCTACCTCATTACGTCCTTCCCTACGCCGGACTCGGTGATCGGCTACCAACAGGTCACGCCCAACCCGCAACGCCTCGCCGAGGACCAGGTCGGCGACGATTTCATTGTGCTGACGCAGCGCCCGAACTACCAATCCGAAGCGGCGTGGCGCAACGAGGCCGAGCGTCCCGGCTACATCCTGGCCAACAAACTGCGTTTTCTGCGTCCTTATCAGTTGAAAGCCATCCACGCCCTGCAACGGGCCGTGAAGTATGGCAAAGACCGCTTTCTATTCGAGATGGCCACCGGCACCGGCAAGACGCTGACTGCCGCCGCCGTCATCAAGCTCTTTCTGCGCTCCGGTAACGCCCGGCGCGTGCTGTTTCTGGTGGATCGCCTCGAACTGGAGGACCAGGCTGGCAAGAAGGCCGACTCCCCTCTGCTCCTTCTGTCCGCCGATTTCAAAACAGTCATCTACAAGGAGAACCGTGACGACTGGCGGCGGGCGGAAATCGTCGTCACCACGGTGCAGTCGCTGCTCTTCAACAACAAATACCAGCGGCTCTTCTCGCCGACTGATTTCGACCTGGTCATCTCCGACGAAGCCCACCGCTCCATCGGCGGCAACGCCCGCGCCGTCTTCGACTACTTCGTCGGCTACAAGCTCGGCCTCACCGCCACGCCCCGCGACTACCTCAGGCGGTTTGACAAAACCAACACTTCCACCCGCGACCCGCGCGAAGCCGAGCGCCGGCTGCTGCTGGACACCTACCGCACCTTCGGCTGTGAGAACAGCCAGCCCACCTACCGCTACTCGTTGCTCGACGGCGTGAAGGAAGGCTTCCTGATCAACCCCACAGTGGTGGATGCCCGCACCGAGATCACCACCGAACTGCTCTCCGAAAAGGGCTTCGTCGTCTCGTTCACCGACGATGCCGGCGAAGACCGAGAGGAGACCTTCAAGCAGCGTGAGTTCGAGAAGCTCTTCTTCGCCGACGCCACCAACAAGCTTTTCTGCAAGACCTTTCTCGAAAACGCCCTGCGCGATCCGATCAGCGGGGAGATCGGCAAGTCCATCATCTTCACGGTCAGCCAGAACCACGCCGCCAAGCTGGCGCAGATGCTCAACCAGATGGCTGACCGCATGTTCCCCGGCAAGTACCAGTCCAATTTCGCCGTGCAGGTCACCTCGCAGATCCCCGATGCCCAGCAGTTCACCATCAACTTCAGCAACAACAACCTGCTCGGTTCGGCCAACTTCCTGCCCGCTTACAAGACCAGCAAGGCGCGTATCTGCGTGACGGTGGGCATGATGACCACAGGCTATGATTGCACCGACATCCTCAATCTTGGTCTGTTTCGACCGATTTTCTCGCCGACGGACTTCATCCAGATCAAGGGGCGCGGCACCCGCAAGCACAACTTCCTCGAACAGCTTTTCGACGACAGCCTTAAGGATGGCGTCTTGCAGCCGCAGAAGACTGCCTTCAAGCTCTTCGACTTCTTCGCCAACTGCGAGTACTTCGAGGAAAAATTCAACTACGACGAGGTGCTGAAGCTCCCCCGGCCTACAGGCAAAGACAAGGAGGGAGAAGACGGCACGGGCCCGGTGGTGATTGGCGGTGCCTACGAGCATCTTGGGGAGGACATCCTCGCCTCGATGAAAGTTGAAGAAATCGGCTACGAGGGCATGAAGATTGACCGCATGTTCTTTGAGAAGTTCGAGGATACGGTGCGCGAGAACGAAATCATCGCGAAAGCCGTCGAGGCCGGGCAATGGGATCGCGTCGTCGACTACGTGAACCGCGAGGTCTTCGACAAGCCCGAAGAATATTACAACCTCGACAAGTTGCGCAAAGCTGCTGCCGTGGACCGTCGCCTGACCCTGCGCGAAATCCTCGAAAAAATCTTTGGCCTCATCCCGCGCTTCAAGTCCAAGGACGAACTGCTGGAAGAGGAATTCGCCAAGTTCGTCGCCGATACCAAGCCCGAAGAGGTCGCTGCCATCCCGGCCATCAAGACCTACTTCAAGGTCTACGTCATCAGCGACAAGGTGCGCCACATCATCGAGAGCCGCCAGTTCACCGATTTGGCCACCAACCCGGTCTTTTCCACCCGTGATTTCAAGGTGGTTCCGGCCAAATATCGGACGCTGATCCCCGAATACGTCAAGGACTATATCTCCTTGAACCAGTTTGCCGCATAAAGGAGGATCCATGAGCAAGACCAGCAAATCAATCATATATGGCGAATTCGCCGCAATTAAAATGTTGGCCGGGTTGAACAGCTACCAGATGCCGGTACTCACCACAGCGCCCGCACTGAAACAAATCAAGGAATAACCATGCTCGACACCGACACCAAACGCCGCATAGACACCGCCCGCGACATCCTCGTCGGCAAAGTCCCCGACCCCAAATCCCAGGTCGAGCAGATCACCATTGCGCTCATCTACAAGTTCATGGACGACATGGACGCCGAGAGCGAGGAGTTCGGCGGCAAGCGCAAGTTTTTCGCCGGGGAGTTTGCCCGCTACGGCTGGGCCAAACTCATGCGCTCCGGCCTGGGCGGCCACGAGACCCTGAACCTCTACGCCGAGACCATCGCCAAGATGCCGGAGAACCCCGGCATTCCGCTGCTCTTTCGCGACATCTTCAAAAACGCCTATCTGCCCTACCGCGACTCGGAGACCCTGCGCGCCTTCCTCAAGATCATTGACGAGTTCAACTACGACCACAGCGAACGTCTCGGCGACGCCTTTGAGTATTTGCTCTCCGTGCTCGGTTCCCAAGGCGACGCCGGGCAGTTCCGCACCCCCCGCCACATCATTGATTTCATGGTCGAAATCATCGACCCGAAGAAGACCGAGACCGTGCTCGACCCGGCCTGCGGCACCGCGGGCTTCCTGATCTCGTCCTACAAGTACATCCTCAAACACAATTCCTCCCCCTCTCCCCTCGCGGGAGAGGGCAGGGGTGAGGGGACAACGCAACGCACCGGCGACCTTCTGA
>DATESZ010000150.1:0-5051 GCA_035283845.1 Syntrophales bacterium
TTCATCCTGTTCTTCATCGCTATCGGCCATCTGACGATACTTTGCCAAGATCTTGTTGCCATCCATTATCACGGCCTTAGTGCTGGTGGCGCCTACATCGATACCTGCTGTGATCATTTCGTTCAGCCTCCCTTCACTTGAATTTTTACGCCGATTTACTCGTTTATACGATAATGAGATTGTGGTCAGCGTGATATTACTCACCCTAAGAAAAGTCAACAAATATTTTCAATTTTACCCGCAGAGCTCTTATATGAAAATGCCCCCCTCCCTCTATACCTCCCCCTCGACGGGGGAGGGAGGGGTGGGGGTGATTTTCATATAAGAGCTCTGAAGGCAAAATTGAAAATATTTGTTGACTTTTTTTAGGGTGAGTAATACTACGCTGACCTCAATCTCATTATAGTAGAAGCGAGTAAATCGGTGTAAATATTCAAGTGAAGGGAGTCTGAACGAAATGATCACAGCAGGTATCGATGTAGGCGCCACCAGCACTAAGGCCGTGATAATGGATGGCAATAAGATCTTGGCAAAGTATCGTCAGATGGCCGATAGCGATGAAGAACAGGATGAAGAGCAGGTCATCGAGAACGCATTGAACGGAGCGCTTGCCAAGGCCGGACTCAGTAAAGGCGCTATTGGCAGGATCGTTGCCACCGGCGCCGGAGGAAAGAAAGTGGTCTTTGCCAATAAAGTGGTAACAGATATTTCATCCGGTGCGAGAGGGGCCGTGTTTGAAGCCCCGGATTCAAGAACCGTTCTTGATGTGGGCGCTGAACAGGCAGGGGTAGTTAAATGCGATGCCAACGGAAATCTGCTGGACTTTGCCACAAATGAGAGATGTGCGGCAGGATCGGGCGTTTTTATTGAGGCAATGGCGCGGGCTCTTCAGGCAGACTTTGATACGTTCATTAAATTGCATTTTGAGTCTGACAAGGACATTCTATTGAATGCACAGTGTACCGTTTTTGCGGAATCGGAAGTGGTGTCGTTAATTAATTCTGCGACCCCAACGACCACGGCGGATATCTCGCGAGCGATTAACAATTCCATAGCCGAGAGGTGTTCATCGATGACCAGGAGGGTCGGTATAGAGCAGGCCATAACGGTTATCGGCGGAGTTGCACTGAACAAAGGCTTCATTGACAGTCTTGAGCGGTTTCTTAAGTCAAAAGTTACAGTGCCTGAAGATCCTATTTTTACAAGTGCCGTTGGTGCGGCTCTTATAGCACAGGGTTAAGGGGGAGTAAAAAATGGCAGAAAAAAAGGAATATTTCCGATGGGTCGAGTCAACATATGTAAACCATGATATTGACTGGAGAAAGGCAGAGACTATTTCTGCCGGTATAGATGTCGGGTCGGTAAGTTCGCAAATGGTCGTTATGTGCGATGGTGAACTCTACGCCTACAGCAACACCAGAAGTGGTTCGAGCAGCCCGAACAGTGCAAAAATTGCAATGGACTTATGTTTGAAAGATGCCCATGACCTCACTTTGGACAATATTCACTATCTGGTAGGAACAGGCTACGGCCGGGTTAACATCCCCTTTGCTCAAAAGGCCATAACCGAGATCTCCTGCCACGGGGTTGGCGCGAATTTTATGTATGGCCCCTCTGTTAAAACCGTTCTCGACATGGGCGGGCAGGACTGCAAGACCCTGCGCCTGGATGAGAAAGGAAAATGCCTGAACTTTCTGATGAATGACAAATGCGCTGCGGGAACTGGCCGCGGCATGGAGGTCCTGGCAGAGATGTTGAAGATCCCGGTAACCGAAATCGGCGACAGGTCCTTCGACATAGACGAAGAACCTGGACCTGTTAGCAGTATCTGCGTGGTATTTGCAAAATCAGAGGCGACCGGTCTTTTGAAATGCGGCTGGTCAAAGAACAAGGTATTGGCCGCATACTGCGCAGCAATGGCCGGTAGGGTTGCGGAGCTTCTCAACAGGGTCGAGGTAGAGGAAGACTTCGCCATTACCGGCGGAATTGCCAAAAACAAGGGGATTGTCAAAAGGATCGAAAAAATCATTGGGGTTGAGGCCTTGAAGCCTAAAATGGATACCCAGATAGCCGGTGCGCTGGGCGCTGCAATTTACGCCAATGCCCTATACAAAAGGCTGAAGAAATAAAGAAATGTATGGGTGCTATTCTTCATATCGGCTAACTTTTCTTATACCGCTTCTCAATCAATGTCCCCTTAGCCGAAACCCCGCCCGCCCTTTCAAAGGTGCCTGCCGCTACAAGTTTGACATCCGGCCTCACCTCTAACTTATTTTTTATCTCCTGAGTTATTTCCTCCTTAAGCGCCTGAAGATCGCTATCGCCTAAACCGGCATGTTCGATTTCAAGCTTCAGGGGAGGCTTAACATCAGGGCCAGGTTCATCCAGAATAATCCGCATTTCTCCAGTCACCCGAGGCAAAAACGTATTGACAACTCCCTTTACAGCCGTGGGATACACATTTATGCCTTTGACAATCAGCATTTCATCCGCTCTGCCCACAATTCTAATTCTGAGCCCTCTAAAGCCGCATCCTGGGCACTCTTTTGTAAAAACTTGGAGCAAATCGCCCCAGGCGTACCTGAAAAACGGTTTGGCCTCCTGTTCCAGAGCAGTGAAAATACCATGACCGATTACACCATCAGTAATTTCAATCGTCTTATCTGTCTCGGGGTCAATAAGATCTCCAGGCCAGATGAAATAGTCGGCGCAATTGATGTGCATGCCGTAATATTCCTTTGAATCACATGAAACCATGTGCGCCCCCTGCCCTCCGCCGGCAGAGTCAAATATCTTGGCGCCATAGGCGTCTTCAAGTTTTTTCCTGATTGAAGGAATCCCGGCGCCCGGTGCGCCGGCACACAACAGGATATTAATCCCCAGTTCGCCTATTCCCTTTTTCAATGCATCCGGGCATCTCTCTATCAGATGCTCCATCAAGGGCGCAGTCCCTACGATGGCCGCAGGCCTGAATAAATTAAGCATCCGCAAAATCCTCTCCGTGCCGGCCTCTGCTCCAACAGGAACGGGGCACGCGCCGAAAGAGGTCAGCGCATGATTAACCGGCCAGCCGCCGGCATGCATGCTCTGAGCAAATATATTGGCCACAAAATCACCCGGTCTTATTCCGGCCGCCCAAAAAACACGAGCCCAGACCTCATCATTAATACGAAGGTCTTTCTCCGTATATATGTAAGAAAAGGTGGGATCGCCAGTGGTCCCTCCCGTGGCTGTTATGCCTACGACTTTTTCAACGGGTGCGCAAAGGAATGTCCCAAAAGGATGACCATCTCCTCTGGCAAGAGATTCTTCCTGGCTCTTTATTTCCATTTCTTTGTTGCCCATAATCGGCAGCTTATAAAAATCATCCCACGTTTTAACATCACCGGGCTTCACGCCGGCGGCATCAAATTTTTTCTTATAATAGAGAGGAGAATTGTTGTAAATGTAATGGATTTGCTTCTTTAACTTTTCAAGTTGGATAGCACGCATTTCCTCAAAGGATTTTTTCTCCATTTCCGCATTCCAATATCTTCTCCCTGACATTTATTAATACCTCCATGTAATTTTTTTAGGAAAAGCGTGGGGTTAAAGCTTCTGATTCAACAAATATGCTATAAGTTAAGCTCAATATTATGAAGAATCGGTGCGCAGGAAGGCGTGGCCTCCACCTCTATTTGGCTGCCGCATCCAGGACAGTAAAATTCCCTGTATATCATCCAATCCTTGTCCGCTCCCAGGTAGCCCCTTTGAATATCCTTAGGATCACGATCATAGATAAGGGCATACAGCTTGAAGTTCTCATCGGCCCGGCAATATACATGACCGCAATTATAGCAGGCCGCGTATCTATCGCCCTTATCGTCCTCCACAATCTTTACATAAGGGGTTAGATCCATGACCTCTCTTGCTGGTTTTACATCCAGCGCTGGAAGATCTCTACTGGCAAACTCCTTCTCAAATTCCAGTTGCTCTCTAAAACCATCCGAGAAAGAGCCTATCTCATCCAAAAAATCAAGCATGGGCTTAGAAAAATCTCTTTTCTCCCTTTTTTCCACCAACCGGGCAACAAACTTCTGTCCGGGCGTCCCCTCGGAAAGCCTTTTCTTCTTTTTGGCCTTTCTCATCTTCTTGGTCCCGGCTTCGTCCACCTTAAGGGTCTCAGGGTCGATAGCGATGCAATATACATCTTTTGCCATCTCTAATGAAGTCAATTTGTTCCGTATATCATTGACTACGGCCACAGGGTCCCTCTCAATGGGATCACCCGATCCCCCTCCGCCCCAGCACTGCGAAATGATTATATCGTTTTCCTTAGCGGGTGTCATCGGATAGGCTGGATAGGGCGCCTGAACCTTATCGCCATAAATTTCAATTAATTCTCTCGAGGAATGAGGTATCGGTTCCCCTCTCTTTCCCCTCTCCAGGAAATCCGTATCCCTGGCTATAAAAAGGTTGGCCTTGGCCGGGGGATACCCGCCGTATACGCCCTGCACGCCGGTGACATATCCGCCGGAACCAATATGACCTACCACTGCGAAGGGAGATGCATGAACGGAAACGACTGTCTCTCCGGCAGAGCCGCCCCTGTATTTACCGGAGCCACCGGAGTCGGCGATATGCCTTCTGCCGAGATGAAGGATGGGCACCTTAACCTCGTTAGCTTCCGCGTCCCCAAAGTCCGTCCATGGATTCCATTCGGTGACGCTTGTGTCATGTCCGTCCTTGTCATATCTGGCGCCTCCACCGGTCATCATACAGCTTGTTATGGCGGCGGCGCAATTCCTGCCGTACCTGTCCAGTCCTCCTGCCATTATAACATCAAGAAATGCGCAAGGCGCGATCATATCATTGAATTTACCTGCGATAAAAGAGCTGCGCGTGATCAGTTCGTTTACAACGCCCATAACCTGCATTCCTATTCCTATCGGGGCATAGGCGACCGCCGCACCTTGATCAGCGGATATCATCGACCCCTTAGGAATATCAAAATTCAACGCCTTCAGGCAGCCCGAATTCCATCTGGCATCATAAAATATCTGCCATAGGAG
>DATESZ010000151.1:0-12945 GCA_035283845.1 Syntrophales bacterium
CCAGGTAATCGTAATCCGCCAGCGGGCAAGATTGGCTACCCGGCGCACCGTCCGCGGATTCCAATGTTCTTTGCCGGTCAGCTTAAATACCACCGAATAGGGATCCAGGGTGCTGATTACGGCCTTTTTTGCCTCAATCTCTGTGCCGTCGACAAGCCTTATTCCCCTGGCTTTGCCATGCTCGATAATCACCCGGTCAACTTCATGCGCAGTAAAACACTTTCCCCCATCCTCGGTAAATACTTTATACGTGGCATGAGCCGAGCTGTGGGTTCCCCCTTTAAGGTTCCCGTAATCGGAAAATCCCATGGCAACAAAGAGTTTAGTCAATCCCATGCCAAATTCCATGGGGGACGCTCCATCCCAGGACTGGCCGATCCGGAATAAACCGGCTATCAAGGCCTCGCTTTCAAATAAATCTCTAAATAATTCTAAGGGATTCTGAATATAACAGAAAGGTTCTTCCAGACCAATTTCTTTTACAAACCGGGGGATAAGCTTTTCCATGTCATCCGGCTCGTGAGGCAGAGGGGCTAGCGAGTGCATGCTTTTTACAAATGCCGGCCGGATAATCTCCCGCCATCCCTTCCACACCTTAAGGAAAGTTTCAGCATCCCGGGGAGAAAAGCGCTCCCAGTCCCTGGCAGTTTTCTCACCCGTTGGATCCTGGTAAGGACCCTGAAGGATCCAACAGTCGTTATCCTCTACAAAGACACCCCCCACGGGATAAATATAGGGAACCCATTCCAGTCCACGATCCTTCAGCTCCGGAAAATCTTTTAAGACCACCTCCCAATACCAATTCGCTATAGCGGTAGCATGGTGGTCGGCAATAAATCCTGGAGCGGGCGACTCCTCACTTGACATCCCGCCTCCCATTTCATGGCGGCGCTCAAATATCCCAACCTGCATGCCGCCGTATCGCTGCAGATACATCCCCAGCGATAGAGCCTTGGTGCCTCCTCCAATAATCACCACATCGAAACTCTTATCTGCCATGCCCATCCTCCCTCTCCGAACCCACTTTCAGTTCTCTTCCAAGGCCTTCAGGATCTTCTCCGGGGTTATGGGAAGATCTTTGATCCTCACTCCTATGGCATCATAAATTGCATTAGCTATGGCAGGGATTGTAGGGATGTTTGTTCCCTCGCTTGCCTCCTTGGCCCCAAAGGGACCTTCCGGATCCAGGGATTCCACGATGATGGATTTCACCTGGGGCATATCCACTGCTGTAGGCAGCTTATATCCCAAAAATGAGGGGTTCATGGCCCATCCCTTTTCCATCTGGAAGTCCTCAAGCAATGCCTGGCCAAAGGTCATGGAGACAGAGCCCTCAATTTGCCCTTCTACTGACATGGGGTTTATGGCAAAGCCACAGTCATGGGCTGCGGCAACCTTATGCACCTTTACCATACCCGTTTCTTTATCCACCTCCACTTCTGCAGCATGGGCCCCAAAGCTGAAGGTCGGGGACATGTTTACCTCTCCCTTATCAAACCTTGATGCGTCCCCTACATCTATCGGTGGGTTATAATGACCTTTGGTGCTTAGAGGCTCCTTCTTTTCTTGAAAATATGCCCTTACGGCCTCAGAGACGGAAATACCCTTCTCAGGGCTGCCCTTTACATAGATCCGATTCCCTCTTGCTTCCAGATCATCTATATTTGCCTCAAGACTTTCTGCCGCTACCTCCAAAAGTATCTGTCTCATCCGGGATGCAGCCATTTTGGCGGCATTTCCGGCAAAGAGGGTCACCCTGCTCGAAAAGCTTCCAAAGTCTAGGGGGGTTATAGCCGTATCTGCAGCTATTACCCTGATCTGATCCAGGCTCACCCCGAGCTCTTCGGCTGCAATCTGTGAAAGGACTGTTAAAGAACCCTGACCGATATCAGAAGTACCTGTAAAGAGGGTAAAGCCCCCATCCTCTTTTGCCTCCAAGTTTACACCTGAATGGGAAGGGGGGTTATCGAAGAAAAAGGAGAATCCTGCTCCAGAGACAAAGAAGTTAGAGGCAATACCCACCCCTTTACCTTCAGGGAGCTTTCCCCACTTATCCTTCCAACCAATTTCATCTGATGCCCTTTCAATAGATTCTATATGGCCACTGCTCCTTATTATGAACTTACTCGGGGTGATGTCCCCTGCCTTGAGGCCGTTTTTCCTTCTTATCTCTAAGGGATCGAGGTCGAGCTTTTCTGCTATCATATCGAGCATCGATTCTACGACAAACCGAGTCTGGAGCGCTCCATGGCCCCTCTGAGGCCCACAAAATGGCTTGTTGGTATAGATCCTGTTTCCCTCATATTTGAAGTTTGGGATCATGTAAGGCCCATTCTGAAAACCACCATGGAGGTAAATGGTGAGCGGTCCAATACTGTTATAGGCGCCTCCATTTGCGATGAGTCTGGAGTCTACAGCCATGATCCTGCCATCCTTTTTCACCCCTATCTTTTGCTCTACAATAACAGGATGACGCCTTGCGGTACAGACAATCTCCTCTTCCCTGGTGTGCACAATCTTTACCGGCCTCCCTGCCTTTTTTGAAAGCAGGGCTGCAATGGGAAAGGGGGGATTGCTATCTGCCTTTCCCCCAAATCCTCCCCCTACATGGGGTTTTATTACCCTTACCTTGCTCACCGGTATCCCTAAGGCCTCGGCCACCACTACCTGATCAAAGAAGGGAGTCTGGGTGCTCACCCACAATGTGACCTCCCCGGATTGAGAAAAGTCAGCCGCTACTGCATGGGGCTCAAGGGGGGAGTGGCAGACATATTGGGTCTCAAAGTGCTCCTCCATTACAAGATCTGATTCTTGAAAGCCCTTTTCTACATCCCCAAGATGAAAGGAGGCGTGAGCTGAGATGTTTCTCTCTGCATGGTCATGGATACGGGGAGCATCAGGTTTCATGGCTTCTTTTGGATCAAAGACTGAAGGTAGTTCCTCATATTCTACCTCTATCAAGTCTAGAGCCTCCTCTGCTATATCTTCATCAATGGCAGCTACTGCTGCCACCTCATCTCCGATGTAGCGCACCTTCTCCTTGGCAAGGGCGAATTTGTCCTTGAACCAGGGAGGGGCAGGGGCAGCCCTTGCAGGCCCATGAGGGATATTGGTTATATCCTTTCCGGTTATCACAGCCTTCACCCCCAAAAGTCTTTCTGCTTTGGTGGTATCTATCATAAGGACTCTGGCATGGGGATAGGGGCTTCTTAGGATCTTTCCATGCAACATTCCGGAATGGGGCATATCCGCAGTATACTTAGCCTCTCCGGTAGCCTTGACGACTGCATCCACCCTGGGAAGGCTTTTACCTATTACTGAGTATTTCTCCATTTTGACCTCCTTTATTTTACCTGAAAATACCTTTCACCCTCCCCCTCACCCCCTCCCCTTGAGCTGGTCTTATCACACACTTGACACAGGGGGTATTTCAGTATTTTTACAATGTCAAGTAACGCAATTGTAAAAATATTATTAATTTTCATTTTCAAATCGTTACTCTCCCCTCCCTTGATGGGATGGGATTAAGGGGAGGGTGAAAAAAGCATGTTGTCCACCCCCACCCTTGCCCTCCCCCGTCGCAGGGGGAGGGGATAATTTGTTGATATTACTAAATTATTTCATACCCCCTGTGTCAAGTGTGTATCAAGACCAGCCCCTTGAGGGAGGGGGAAGGGGGAGGGGTAATTTTCATTCTCCTTTGTGACGGGTACCGTCATGAGGGTTTCACTTTCAAATCTACCACTCCCCCTCAAATCCCCTGAATATAACCTCCTTTAAGAAACCTTTGCCGGCTTCTTAAATAGTATGTTGATAGCATGCTCCCCCAAAGTCAATGACTTTTTTCAACAGAAAGGCCAATGCTATTGAATCATCCTGAAGACCAGTATATCATGGTGGGAACAATAAATACTCGATACTGCTTTGTGGGGAATCAGGTGAATTTGAAGAAGGTTGTCTGCTGGCCGTCAACTTTGGCGATGATGCAGATACGACGGGGGCCATCTACGGACAGATTGCGCGCATTTTATGGCGAGGAAAGGTCACCGTCTTCTTGGGTGTCAAAAATCGTTATGCTTGACTACATTGAGCTTTGCGCAGATAGTATATGTATGAATGCGATTTCCGCACAATCTAACCATTAAATGACTCCGAGAGATTTATTGAACTATGGGCATACACATCGTTTTCTCCAATCGTTTTGAAGTCCTTGAAAAAATCCTGCTTGCTGAGCTTGCCAGATGCCCGATAGACCCATTTGAAGCACAGCAGGTAGTGGTGCCAAGCACAGCCATTTCTCGCCGGCTTCAGCTTGCTATTGCCCTACAGACCGGCATCTGTGCAAATATCCGCTTCAATTATTTGGGAAGTTGGCTTTGGCAGTTAGCGAAGGCTGTTGTGGTGGATGTGCCGGAATCCTCGCCTGTGGATTCCGATATTCTGACCTGGCAAGTGTTACGGCTGCTGGATAGCCCTGCTATTACGTCCCATCCCCGTCTGGCCGGTTATCTCAGCGGGGCGGACGACCTGATGTTTCTGGAACTTGCTCAATCCGCTGCCGGCGTTTTCGACCACTATGCAACCTATCGATCCGACTGGCTCATTACCTGGAGCCAGGGTAAAACTATTTCTGACTTCCAGAATGATCTGATAGCCGAAGCCGATGAAGAATGGCAGAAGCAGCTTTGGCAGGCCATTACAGAGGACTTGCGCCTGGGCAACACGCATCCTTTGCAGGTATTCCTCGATGCCATCACCGATACTGGTAAAAAGAATTATTTAGGCCTGCCGCAAAGCGCCGCAATTTTCACCGTGCCCATGATTCCACCGCTTTATCTGCAAACTATCTGCCGGCTTGCGGAGCACATGGATATAACCTTGTACATCCTCAATCCCTGCCGTGAATACTGGTTTGAGATTGTATCACCCCAGCGCCTTGCTTACCTCAAAACTATCAAAGACATTGCCCACCGGGAGGTCGGCCACTCATTGCTTGCAGACTGGGGGCGGGTCACGCGGTCGGCAATCGATATGATCTATGAGGAGGCAACGACTGCCCAAACATTAGAAACGAGCCTCTTCATCGAACCTGCTGAAGACACGCTGATTGCGCGCCTGCAACGATCCGTGCTGAACATGGAGGATCTTTCACCGGACAGCGTACATATATCCGAATCGGACCATAGTATTGAAATCCATTGCTGCCATGGAACAGTTCGCGAGCTCGAAGTTTTGCAAGACCGCCTGTTAGATATGTTCTCAACGGACAAAACTTTGCAAACGGACGATGTTCTCGTATTAACGCCCGATATAGATACTCTTGCCCCGGCCGTTGATGCAGTGTTCGGAACCGCCCCGCCAACTCATTATATCCCCTATTCCATCGGGGGGCGCGCCATGGCAAACACGAATCCATACCTCCAGGTCCTTCTCGAATTGCTTGACCTGGTGTCCTCGCGCCTGCCTGCCAGTCGCGTCTTTGATCTTCTGCGCCAACCGCCGGTAACCCGTCGTTTCGGATTAGACGATGATGGATTGGAGCGCATCCGCCGGTGGTTTGCCACCACGGGGATGCGCTGGGGTATAGATGGCGAGCATCGGAAAAGCCTGGGGGTGGCGGAGGAAGACCGTCATTCGCTCCGCTGGGGCTTGGATAGGTTATTTCTCGGGATTGCCCTCCCGGACGTAGACGAACCCCTCTCCGGTATTCTTCCCTGCGATACGGTGGAGGGCTCCCGGTCTGAAACGCTCGGCCCTCTGTGGCTGTTCATTGAAAGGCTGGCAGCCTGGGGCGACCGCCTCCGGCAGCCGTTGCCCGCCGGAGAATGGCAGGAAATTCTCCATCAACTCATCATGGATTTTACCCGCTGCGAACATGATTCACAGGGGGAATATGACAGGGTTATCGGCATCATTGCAGAATTGTCCAATAATTGGCGGGCTGCCAGTTTGGTTCAACCCCTGTCCGCCCGTGTGGTAAGATCCGCTCTTACCGACATGGATATAAAGCGGCGCGGTGCCGTGCCGTCCGGCGCGGTGACCTTTTCGCCTATTGCTTCCATGCGCGGTCTCAATTACCGGGTGATTTGTCTCGTCGGTATGAATGACGGTGTCTATCCGGGGCAGGAACGGCCCGTGGAGTTTGACCTTATTCCCAGGGGTAAGTCCAGACGGGGCGACAGGCAAAAGCGGCTGGAGGAACGCAATATTTTTCTTGATGCGCTTCTCGCGGCCCGTGACGTTCTGCACATCTCCTATATCGGACGCGATCAGCGAAACAACACGGAAATGCCGCCCTCTGTTCTTGTCTCCCAGTTGATCGATTATCTCGCACAGGCCATCTCACCGGAAGATGCGACCGCTGCGGACCTGGAAGCAGCACGAACAAGGCTTACCGTTATCCATCCGCTGCAACCCTTCTCCCGACGTTACTTCGATGGTTCCGACCCCCGTCTCTTCAGTCACGCCAATCAATATGCAGCGGCCCTGAATGCCGCCAAGCCCGTTGCAGCCGCAATCAAGACTGCCGGTGGAGAAGAAAGCGAAGACGAGGATGAGCTGCCGGAGGTGTCGCAGCCCTTCATAACCGCCGTGCCTGCTTCGCTGAACGCTGCCGCCGCTGAGACCTCTGTTGCGACTATTGATGATCTTCTCAGATTTCTCAGCAATTCCAGTAAATTTTTTCTGCAGCGGCAGTTGCTCATTGATCTTGCGGAGCCGGAAGATGTAATTGCCGACGAGGAACCACTGACAATCGGTTTTTCAGAAGAACGCAGCGCAGCCGATATGATTGTCGAGATGTGCAGGCGGCAGAACCGCGTGCTGTCTATGGACGAAGCCCTTGCCTTTGTACAGGCATCACCGCAGTCACCTCCCGGCGCGGCCTGTGAAGCCGGAATGTCCGGGCTCTGGCCGGGGATTGCTTCCTTGACCGTGAGATTACTTGACGCGACAAGTGAGCCAAAACAGCCGGCATGGCGCTCCACAGTAACGCTTGATGTTGAAGGAAAGATTTGGCAATTGAAGGCAGACCTGAGAGATCTTTACCCCGGTGGCCTCGTTCGTTACCGCTGTGATCAGCTCCGGGGATATGACCATCTGCAAGCCTGGATTCACCATGTCGTTTTATGTGCCTCTCGGCCAGCCGGGACCTGCCTGCAAACCAGGCATTTTGCCTTTGATCAGGATCTGCGCTTTGAAGAAATTTTACAGGAGGAAGCCGAAAAATATCTCATGACCCTTCTTCGCTATTATAATGAAGGCCTGATCAAGCCGGTCCCATTCTTCAGGAAGTCTGCATGGGAATATGTGGAAAAAGATATAAAGGCCGCAAGGAATCGCTGGCGGGGTGGCTATGGCAAGTCAAAGCCGGAGAGCGATGACCTGTGGCATACGTTGGCCTGGCGTGGTCGGCCTGACCCTCTTGATGACGCCTTTATGGAGATCGCCGCCGATATCTACAGGCCGATCATGGAGCATCGGATCGTTACTGAAATAGGTCCCGCTGAAGAATGATATGAAGGTACTATGACGGAAGAAACGAAACTCATACAACCGCTTGATGTACTTACCTGCCCCTTTGACTGTATTTCCAACATCGAGGCTTCGGCAGGTACGGGGAAGACCTGGGCCATTTGCGGGCTTTACCTGCGCCTGCTTCTGGAACATGGACTTACGGTAGATCAGATTCTGGTTGTAACCTTTACCAATGCCGCTACTGCCGAATTGCGCAGCCGGATCCGGAACAGATTGATCGAGGTTCTGCGCGTTATGGAGACGGGTAGAAATCTATCTGGAGACCCCTTTGCGCAGGACTTCGTCCAGCACATTCGCGAGCTGGGCGGTGAGGTGGCTGAACAGGCTGGTAATCGGTTAAAGCTGGCTTTGTCCTCCTTTGAACAGGCGGCAATCTTCACGATACATTCCTTCTGTCAGCGCGCCCTTGGGGAGGCGCCGTTTGCCGCATCCCAGCCCTTCAGAGTTGAAGTGGAAGCAAACGATGGTGAAATAATCCGGGAGATAGCGGCAGATTACTGGCGCCGTATTGTCAATGAATACGCCGCCCATGAGCTCAAGGTGCTGATGGACCAGGGCATTGATCCGGATTGGCTTGCCGGGGAATTCAAACGCGTACTGAACAGACCCAAGGCGGCTATCATGTTTAACAAACTGGATCATGCCGCCGCACTCGACATAAGACGGTCCGTATGGCTCAAGCGGATTCTCCTTTGTGTGGGGCCTTCAGCCATACGCGCAACCAAGCGACGCAGGCGGGTTATTTCCTACAGCGATATGTTATATAACATCTATGAGGCACTTACGTGTGGCCGTTTCCCATGGCTGGCCGCTACCTTGCGCTCACGCTTTCCGGCAGCGTTGATTGACGAATTTCAGGATACCGATCCGCTTCAGTTTGACATCTTTCGTTCTATCTATTCGGATTCAGGAACTCTTTTCCTTGTAGGCGATCCGAAGCAGGCAATTTATGCTTTTCGCAACGCCGACCTTAATACCTATCTTATTGCAAAACGATGTGCCCAACAGCAATGGACCCTGTTAGAAAATCAACGTTCGGAACCAGCGCTTATCTCCGCTGCCAATGCATTGTTCGGGATCAACAAACAGGTCTTCTGCAGCCCCGACATCCAATATCAGAATATCAAGAGGGGTAGAAAGTCTCTGAAGCTTCTCAGTGGCGACCCCGAACATCGTCATCCCTTATCTGTGTGGCTTTTTCCGCCAGGGACAAAAGGATCTTCTTTAGCAGTGAATGCGGCAGACAACCTTGCTCTTCAGGCGACTGCCTGGGAAATGTCCAGATTGCTGGCAGGCGGTCGGCGAGGTGATATAAAAATCGGTGATCAACCTTTGCAACTGCGCGACATAGCCGTGTTGGTGCGGACGAAATCACAGGGGCAAACCGTCAAAGCTGCACTTGCTGAATGCGGTATCGGCAGTGTCGATCTTACTGAACAAAACGTGTTTGCCACTCTCGAAGCGGAAGAGATGGAAAGAGTGCTGCGGGCGATTGCCGAGCCGATGCGAACGGGATTGGTGAGGGCGGCACTATCAACAGTGCTGATCGGGAAAGACAGCATGGCGATAGCAGCGCTTAATGCCGACGAAATCGCCTTCAATCATATCATTGAGCGCATGGAACGCTACCGGCAGCAGTGGATGCATTCGGGTTTTGGCGCCATGTGGCGCACACTTCTGCTGGAGGAAAAGGTTGTAGAACGCCTGCTGCCCCTGCCCGGCGGGGAGCGCCGGGTGACCAACCTTATGCACCTTGCGGAACTGCTCGTATCGGCAGCGGAAAAACGGCATGGCATTGAATCACTTCTGCGCTGGCTGGGAGAGCAGCGAACAGACCCAGCCGAGGATGAAGAAGTGACCCAACTACGGCTGGAAAGCGACGAAAATCTGGTGCAGATTGTTACCAAACACCGTGCTAAGGGTCTGGAATGGTCTGTCGTTTTCTGCCCCTTCATCTGGAGGGAGCGCATGCGATCGGGAGGCGACAGGGATGTGTTTATCTATCATGAAGACGATAGGATGATCCTCGATTACACCAAAAGTGATACGGGAAAAAGCCGACAGGAGGAGGAGGGCAGGGCGGAGCGTGTAAGATTGATTTATGTGGCTTTGACGCGGGCGATCAACCGCTGTTACATTGCCGCAGGTCCGTTCTGGCAAACTTGGGGCAGGTATGCGACGGAAACGCGCGCCCGGAAGAGCATCATGAACTGGATTGTTGCCGGTAGCGGCAGCAGTCCCTGGGTCTGGGGAGACAATAAAAAAGTAACCGTTGCTGCTATCCATCAGGCATGGCAAGAGCTTCTTGCAAAGGGAGAGGGAATAGGACTGATCCCCTGGCCATCTGGTTCAGCCTTGCGACTGCCATCCACCGATATTGAAAAGGCATACGAGGCCCGCGCTGTCGGCCGGCTGCCAAAGGTTGCCTGGCAATTGTCAAGCTATACAGCACTGAGCGAATCGTCCCAGGATATTCGTACTCATCGAGAGGCTGAAGTTCATGATTTCGATTTTGCCGCAGTTATGGGCGAGGATCATGGTGAAGGAGCAGTTTCTGATCAAGTAGTTAGGCAGACCACTTCGGACATCGTTGACTTTCCGACCGGCGCTACGGCTGGACACTGCCTCCATATGATATTAGACCGGATTGATTTTCAAGATGCGGGCCGGTGGGATGAAATAATCAACGCAACCGTGGCTGCTTACCCACCGGAAAGCTCCGGAGAATCAAAGCCTGAATACCTCCCCATGATAAGAGAAATGCTTTCTAACGTTCTCCGGTCACCATTGCCGGGCGGTTTTGCTTTATGTGAAGTGGCTGCAAAAAAACGGCTTTCGGAGCTGGAATTTTCTTACCCGGTAGAAAATCTCAATGCCGGGCGCCTGCAGGCGCTCATGGCAAAGCATGGGCGAAGACTGCCGCCCCTGAATTTTCGGGATCTTAAGGGATATCTGCGCGGCTTCATGGACCTGGTATTCGAGCACAACGGCAAATGGTTTGTGCTTGATTGGAAGTCAAATAAACTGGGCTTGCAGGCTGAGGATTACAACCTGGAGCGCCTTGACAGGGAGATGTACCGTCACTGCTATGAATTGCAGGGCTTGATTTACCTGGCGGCCCTTCACCGATATCTAAAATTCCGCATCCCAAACTATGACTATAAGCGTTATATCGGCGGCATCCTTTATCTGTTTATTCGCGGAGTCAGACTGCAATGGCCTGCCGCCGGCATCTGGCACGCCCTGCCTGATCAGGGCTTGGTCGATGACCTGGATGTGTTGTTCTCGCCAAAGTCCGAACGGGAAGGGGGAAGGTTGTCTTGATAGATCGTCTTGAAACCTTGCGCGCAATTGATTCCGAAACAGCAATCGCTGCCGGATTTGCGGAACACACGAAGCGGCTGGCAACGAAACTGGGCGTACCCCGGGAAGCTGCCAATATGGCCGGCGAAGCGGCCCGGGCCACCATTCAAGCCCTGTTGGGCGGTGATGTGTGTACCGACCTCCAAACCATTGCCGCGGCGCTGGGCATGCCGGAAGGCACTGTACGCGTTTCCTTGCTTAATTCCGGTGTCGTGAAGGCAGACGGTGAAGGGCGAAAGTTGCCGCTGGTACTCGATAATGAGGGCCGCATTTACCTCTATCGTTACTTCGACTATGAGCTTCAATTGGCAGATGCGTTGCTCCGTCGAATTCCAACGGCCAAACCACCCTCTCTCAATGCGGATGTGCGCGCATTCCTCGATCGGCGTTTTGCAGGGAATGCCGTCCGTCTGTCCGGACGTCCGGATTGGCAAAAAATTGCTGTTGTTATGGGCCTCACAAATCCACTCACGATCATTAGCGGCGGTCCCGGCACGGGCAAGACAACAATCGTGACAACTCTCTGTGCTGCCCTGGCGATGAGCGATTCTCCCCCGCGGATAGCCCTTGCGGCGCCGACCGGAAAAGCTGCCGCTAGGATGGAAGAGGCTATCCGCGGCCAGGTGGATGCCATCGATCCCGCCATAAGAGAGCGGCTGCCAAGTCGGTCTTCCACCATTCACATGCTCTTGGGAGCCAGACCGGAGAGTAACGAATACCAATATAATCGTGACAATCCCCTGCCTTATGATTTAGTAGTGGTAGATGAGGCCTCCATGGTAGATCTGGCACTCGCAGCGCGCCTGTTTACCGCTATGCCCCAGGGGGGACACATCGTTCTCCTGGGAGATAAAGATCAACTGGCATCAGTGCAGGCCGGTGCTATTTTTGCTGAACTTGCCCGCCACACTTCATTCACTGCCGCTATGGCTGATCATCTGTCAAACGAAACCGGTATCTCTCAGACGCTTCTTCAAACAATGGATCCTGATCATACAGGCCTTGCGGATTGCGTCGTGTGGCTGAAGGAGAATTATCGGTTCGGCCCCGAATCGCCCATCGGGCAGCTTGCCGCGCTGGTGCGAGACAGCAATGTGGCGGAACTCGTCGGCTGGCTGCATAATCAAGGCAATGGGATAGTGCTATGGCGAGCCATTGGCGTGGGGTTGCCGGAGCAGGTCATTGGCGAACTGGTAAAGGGCTTTGAACCATACGTAAAAGCCGTCAGACTTGGTGATCCGGAAGAAGCCCTTTCTGCATTTGATAACTTTTGTGTGCTTTGCGCCATCCATCGCGGTTGTCGTGGAGTTCAAGGAATCAATGACATTCTCACCGAGCGCTTACGTCCGACCCTGGCAGGCGAAAAGGCGGGCAGATCGGTTTGGTTTCATGGACGTTCCGTAATGGTTACAGAAAACGATTATGGGCTGGGAATATTCAACGGCGATATCGGCATCGCTCTTGACGACAGCGATGGTGATCTTAAAGTCTGGTTTACTTCCCGTGACGGCGGTGTGCGTGCCATCGCGCCACCGCGCCTGCCGGCCCACCAGACGGCATTTGCCATTACCGTTCATAAATCACAAGGTTCAGAATTCGAGAATGTTGCCTTGATTCTGCCGGAGAATGATTCCCCTGTTCTCACTCGCGAATTGATCTATACGGCAGTCACCCGTGCAAAACATGGCCTTGCTCTCTATGGTGCCTTGGATGTTCTGCGGTCTGCTGTTGGTCGTCCCACTATCCGCCGTAGTGGCCTGGCGAAAAGGATTGCTAATTATGGCTGAATTACTGGAATAAAATTTTGACGAAACGTTTTCCCCCAGCAATGAAAGGAAAGTGATAAAATTGCCTTTCAACCTGCCTGGGCATTACCAATAAACGCGTTGCGTGAATATATTTGACAGGGTAACTACTCAGGTCAATGAGCGATTACAGAGGGATAAAGGGATTTCCGTGGAGGGCGGAAACAACGGATGGGAAGACCCGAAGGCCGTGTTTGCGCACAGTGGAGATGTAGCTGCGGATGGCGAGAAAGCGCATGGC
>DATESZ010000152.1:0-15862 GCA_035283845.1 Syntrophales bacterium
GCCATGCGCTTTCTCGCCATCCGCAGCTACATCTCCACTGTGCGCAAACACGGCCTTCGGGTCTTCCCATCCGTTGTTTCCGCCCTCCACGGAAATCCCTTTATCCCTCTGTAATCGCTCATTGACCTGAGTAGTTACAAATTTATTATAAATTTAATTGACATACAAAACCGTTTTTCCTATACTCCGCCCGTCCAAAAGCAATGTCTTCTCCAATAATATTAAAAAACTATCTGCCGGTTGGTGTAAGTGGACATCAGTCTCAAGGGAATTGTTGTAGTTGTTGGAAACTACGGGAGCGGCAAAACGGAGATTTCCGTGAATCTTGCGGCTGAAAGAAAGCTGGCCGGCATGGATGTAAGCATTGCCGATCTTGACCTCGTTAATCCTTATTTCCGGGCCCGCGAGGCGAGAAAACAGCTTTCAGCGCTTGGTGTTAAAGTTATCTTGCCGGCAGAGCAATACCTTCAGGCCGATCTGCCGATATTAAGCCCGGCTGTTGCCGGACTTCTCCGCAGGCCAAGCCGACTTACCATACTGGATGTGGGAGGAGATAAAGTCGGGGCAACCGTACTTGCCTCTCTTGGCGATACCATTAAAGGCAAACACTTCCGTATGCTGCAGGTTATAAATCCCCTCCGGCCCTTTACGGACAATTTAATCGGGTGTATGAGGATGAAGGATGAAATAGAGAAGGCGTCCAAAATGCCGATAAGCGGTATTATCGGGAATGCAAATCTTATGGATGACACAACCGTTAATGTTATCTATGATGGATATGACTTTGTCGCGAAGGTATCAAAAGAAAGTGGTCTTCCCTTGGAATTCATCACTGTTTCTGCCTTACTCCGGGATAAAATTGACAGGGAACGTTTAACATGCCCCCTATTGGTATTGCACAGACAGCTTGTTCCGCCCTGGAAAAAAGCGGCCCAGTTGTAAGTTAACGCGTTTATCCCATTTATCGTGGTTACGGAGTATAGATGAAATACGAATATTTTATTGACATTGACAGATGCAAGGGGTGTGGTTTGTGTATTGACGTGTGCCCAAAAAAAGTCCTCGATATCTCGAAGGAGGTAAATACAAAAGGATATTTCCCCGCTTACCAGGCCCATCCCCAGGACTGTGTTTATTGTTCAACTTGCTGCATTATGTGCCCCGATGCGGCAATTAGCATAGCGGAGGCGGCAGATAAGGCGGAAGCGGCTGCCAGGAAGTAGGAGGAGACAGATGGGCAAGATTTTGATGAAGGGAAACGAAGCGATTGGTGAAGCCGCCATCAGGGCCGGCTGCTTGAACTATTTTGCCTATCCTATTACTCCCCAGTCCGAGGTTGCAGAATACCTTTCATACCGCATGCCGGAGGTCGGCGGTGTTTTTTTGCAGGGAGAAAGCGAGATCGCCGTAGGATATATGCTTTTCGGCGCCGCCGGCTGCGGGGCCCGGATATTTACCACTTCCTCAAGCCCCGGAATCAGTTTGATGAGTGAAGCCATAAGCTATCTTGCCGGAGCCCAGTTGCCGGCGGTATTTGTCAACATCATGAGAGGAGGCCCCGGACTCGGAGGAATACTTCCGTCGCAGGCCGATTATTTTCAAGCGACGAAGGGGGGAGGCCACGGAGATTACAGGATGCTTGTTATGGCGCCGGCCAGCGTTCAGGAGGCTGCGGAAATGGTCATGATGGCTTTCCCCCTGGCGGAGAAATACCGGAATCCGGTCATGATTCTCGGAGACGGTTTGATTGGGCAGATGATGGAGCCGGTTGAATTTCCAGAACACCTGAAATCTGAACCGAGTAATAAAGATGAATGGGCCACGAACGGGATGGATACGAGAAAAAGCAGTAAACGCAATCTTGTCAAATCCATGTTTCTGGATCCTGTTGAACTTAATGAGAACAACCTGATCCTTAAGGAAAAATATGCCCGCATGAAGCGCGAGGAAGTGAGATACGAGACATATAATATTGACTCCGAATATAAGATTTTTATCGTCAGCTTCGGCACTATGAGCAGGGTCTGCAAAACGGCCATTGATAACCTGAAGGAAGAAGGGATCGAGGTAGGCATGATCAGACCTCAGACTCTTTTTCCGTTTCCTGAGGAGGCGATTCTCGCAGCCGCCTCGAAGAGAAGCTGCGCCATGGCTTTGAGCATCGAAATGAACATGGGCCAGATGGTTGAAGATGTGGAAAGATGTGTACATGGCAAATGTCCTGTCGAATGGTTTGGAAAGTGTGGAGGGGAAGTGCCGACACCGGAAGAGATAATGGATGTGGTGAAAGCCTTTCTTTCTCAGGGCTGATGACATAGGAGTAAAAACTATGGGGAAAACATTCAAAAGACCGGAATCCCTCTCGGAAATTGACAGTCACTATTGTCCCGGCTGTACGCACGGGATTGCCCACCGGCTCATAGCAGAAGTTGTTGATGAGCTGGGCATAAGAGGACGAACGGTTGGCATTGCACCGGTAGGTTGCGCGGTACTGGCCTATAACTATCTTGACTTTGATTTTCAGGAAGCAGCCCATGGCCGGGCTCCGGCCATGGCTACAGGAATTAAAAGGGTGCGCCCCGATCTCGTGGTTTTTACTTATCAGGGTGACGGCGACTTAGCCAGTATAGGTATGGGTGAGATTATTCATGCCGCCAACAGAGGAGAGAAATTTACGACCGTCTTTATTAACAATGCCGTTTACGGCATGACAGGCGGTCAAATGGCCCCGACCACAATGCCGGGCCAGCGCACGACAACTTCTCCGTTTGGCCGCGATGTCAATGATGTCGGCATGCCGATCAAGGTTGCCGAACTGCTTTCATCCCTTCAAACTCCGGCATATATTACGAGGCAGTCGGTCATAAAACCAAAGTACATAGTCAAGGCAAAGAAAGCCATTAAATCGGCTTTTGAATATCAGTTGGAAGGCCGGTGTTTCAGCTTTGTGGAACTGGTGAGCACATGCCCGACAAACTGGGGACTTACTCCTGTTGAAGCTGTAAAATGGGCTGAAGAAACCCTGCTTACTTATTACAGACTCGGCGAATTGAAAAGCCCCGGTCATGCGGAAGGCGGAGGGGGCTCTGATGCAAAGTGAAGTAATGTTTGCCGGTTTCGGCGGGCAAGGGATACTTTTCAGCGCCAAGATTCTGGCGCATGCTGCCATGGAACAGGGCTTTGAAGTCGTGTGGATTCCTTCTTACGGCGCTGAGATGCGCGGGGGAACAGCATATTGCATGGTTGTGATAAGCGACCGGCCGATAGGTTCGCCGATCGTCAGGAATCCGCTCCATCTGGTTGCCATGAACCGGCCTTCTCTGGAGAAATTCGCACCCGTTGTTAAATCCGGCGGTGTGATAATGATCAACAGCTCTCTTATATCCTGTGATGCTGGCAGGAAAGATGTAGACGCAATAAAGATCCCCGCTAACGATATGGCAATTGAAATCGGAAATATTAAAGCCGCCAATATTGTGGCCCTGGGAGCATTCACGGCGCGCAGCAAAATGGTGGATTTTGAAATTCTGAAGGAATCTGTCAAGGCGGAATTTGCCGGCAAAGAAAAACTTATACCTCTGAACATGGCAGCCCTTGAAAAGGGAAGACTGGCGGCAGAAGAGAACCGGCCGTAGAACGGGAAACGCCGATTTCACCTAAGATAAGTAAATAACACCTAATTAGAACGGGAGAAACATGACCATATCCTTTAATTCTCAATTCCTTCCCCAAGGGCAATCAGCAGCTCTGGCGGTAGCCTTCGCGGCTTTTTCCCTGCACCAATGTATGCCAACGTTACCTGGGCATCCACGAGCATCTTTCCGTCGGAAACGCGAATCACCCGTTGCCCCAAAGTGAAGGTCGCTCTCGTGATTTCTCGTACAGTCGTATCGACTCGAATGAGATCATCCAGGACAGCGGGTGCAAGATAGTCGATCTCCAGCCGCGTTACCGGCATGAGATGGCCCTGCTCATGGAGCGCTTGTACAGAAAGCCCACGTGCCCTCAGAAACTCTGTCCGCCCCTGCTCAAGATACCGTAGGTACTTACCATAATATACCACCCCCCCGGCATCGGTGTCCTCATAGCAAACTCGCAGTTCTGTCATGGCAGGTTCCCTCTATGGATAAGCAAGCATTGCGGCCCTCTTTGATATTTCATTTAAGTTCTTTGAAGGAAATGCCGGCAATAGTATCAAACAGGCGAGATTCTTCTGGGAAAACTATGATGGCGCTCTCATTATCATCAACTTTTATCTCCCACAAGAAGATGCATCTTTTCAATTAATTCAACGGAGGAGCAAAAGTCTTTTGGCGTTTCCCTCAAAGATAGCACTCTTATCCTCAGGCGGGATATCCATTTGCTCAACTGACCTTATCGTCTCTCTAATTGTTTCATTGCCCAGTTCCATATCAAACGGCATATCAGTCCCGAAGAGCAGATGCTCAGCGCCATAGAAGTCATGAGCACACATAAGGCCAGCAGAACTTCCACTAATAGCAGTATCATTGTAAAACATGCGAAAGTATTCTCTCGGGCTTTTAGTCAGCCCTTTTTTCGAACCTTCACCACAACGCATCTCAGACCAGTTATACATTGCAGTAATTCTAGACCCCAAAAAGGGCACCATGGCGCCTGAGTGGTGATTTATAAACTTAAGGTTCGGATGTTTATCTAAAATGCCACTGAATACCAGGCGCACCTGAGCCAGTGTATCTTGATATGGCCAGCCGAAAACCTGCCAGGCAAAATATTTTGCTTCCCTTTCGCTGGTATAGTCAACTACTCTCATGTCGTACAAAGGATTGGGATGTATCCAAATTGGCAGGTTGTACTCAGCCATCTTCTCATAGATTGGAATAAGCTCAGGTGAATCCAGCGGCTTACCCCCGGCAGGAGGCTGTGCCTCTTTAAAGAAATATATTGGAGTGTAGATAATTATCCCCTTAAGTTTCAACACATTAACGGCCCTGTCCAATTCCTTTAGAGCAGCTTCAGTGTCATCCAATGGCAGATTTGCTACGGCGCAGAGGAACCGGGTCGGGTATTTTGCAATCAGTTCCGCGGCCTCATCATTGGCTATTTTGGCTAATTCAACAGCATCTTTACCTTTGGCCACCGATTCTATGGGTAACCCGATAACTGTAATCACCTGCTTATAGTTGTCATACCGGTCCATAATATGGAACCTCGTTTCCAAATCCCAGAGCGTTCGTGTGCCCTCCATCATCTTCCTTCCCATTCCTGACGCGGGAGCGCGTTTAAAGAGTGCGTTTCTATACTTTTCTGGAATAACATGGGTATAAATATCAATTTTCATTGCCTTACCTCCCTTAAGAATTTCGTTGCTAAGCAATCTAATACTTTCGCTGGCTGAAAGCAGCAATCCTTCTTCAATTTCACTGTCATAAGATAAAATTTTGCAACCTTAAGATACAGCCCTACCCTATCGGCTAATCCTTTAGCAGCCGCATTTGGCACTGTCAAGATTTATGTCACGATTAGCCACTATATTTTTCTTGACATTTTAGAAATGAGGTATTAAGGAGGGGCGCCTTTTAGAATGTGGAAGCGCAAAGTGGAAGAACAATTAAGGTAATAACGATGATAGAGGTTACCTCGGTCAGCAGGTATTTTGGGTCGATAAGCGCCCTGAAAGATGTCAGTTTCCAGGTGGGAAAAGGGGAAATAGCAGGGCTTTTAGGGCGCAATGGGGCTGGAAAGACCACCATGCTCCGCCTCTTGGCTTGCTTTTTTCCTCCCTCAGGTGGTCTGATAAAAATTGCCGGCCTTAATTTGGAGACGGACTCCCTGATTGTCAGAAGAAAAATCGGTTGCTTCCTGGAGAAGGCCCCGGTATATCCGGAGATGAGGGTGGTCGAGTTTCTTGAGTTTGTGGCCAAACTAAAGGGAGTTTCGAGATCTGTTAGAACAAAGGCCATTGCCGAGGTCATAGAAGCCTGTGGCCTGGGCGAGGCGAGACACAGAATAGTTGGCAACCTTTCCAAAGGATATCGTCAACGGGTCGGTCTGTCTCAGTCCTTGTTGGGCAACCCCGAAGTTTTGTTGCTCGATGAACCGACGAGTGGTCTTGATCCGGAGCAAATTATAGAAATTAGGGATTTGATCAAGGGATTGGCCAGTCGGACTACCGTGCTTTTAAGCACCCATATCCTTTCTGAGGTTAGCCAGATGTGCAACAAGATCATTATTCTCGAGAAAGGTTCTATCGTAGCTGACGATACCCTCCAAAGCCTGAATGCGCTTTTACATCAGGGGGCCTCCTTGTTTTCAACTCAGATCGAGTCTTCTGCCGGTCAGGTAGTGGAAAGGCTGAATGAAATTTCCGGGATTATTAAAGTGCAATTGGGAAAGACGGTTTCTCCATATGTTTCGAACTACTTGATCGAGACAGCGGCTAAGGTTGACCTTCCTGTTGAATTGTGCGCCCTGGCTTTCAAGAATAAATGGATATTGAGGGAAATACGGCAGGTGAACATGAGTCTGGAGGAAATCTTTGTCGAACTAACAACCAGGGAGAAGCTTCAGTCATGAAGATCTGCGCTATCTTTACCAAAGAACTTCGTTCCTATTTTGTTTCACCCACCTTCTATGTCGTCCTCACGACCTTTTTCGTTCTCTCGAATTATTTTTTTTATACAGACCTTATTTTTTATCATTGGATGAACATAAAAGGAAACAGCAATCCCATTGAGGGACTGTACGTTTACTTCTTCAACGATTTAAGGTTTACCTTAATGCTCTTCATGCCGCTTATTACGATGAAACTATTTGCCGAGGAGAAAAAGCTGGGTACCTTTGAACTCATTGCCACCTATCCGGTAAGAGACGGAGAAATTTTGGCTGGGAAATATCTTTCCTGCATGGCGGTCTTTATCTTGATGATGGCCGTGACCTTTCTCGGCTTCCTTCTCCTGTTTTTTTGGTGGGGTTTTTTCGGGCTGCAAGCCCTGTTAGCCGGTTATTTTGGCATTTTTTTGCTCGGTTGTTCCCTCATCTCCTGCGGGATATTCATCTCATCCATAACCGAAAATCAGGCGGCAGCCGCTATGGGAACCCTGGGAATCTTCGTTTTTTTCTGGTTTTTGACCTGGAATGAGATGATAGCCAGTGAAGCGTTCCTTAATGTCCTGATCCGATTTTCCCTGTTCGATCGGACTGAATATTTTTTTAAGGGAGTCATTGATAGTAAGGACGTGATATTTTTTACGCTCTTTATCTTTTTCTTCCTGATGATGACCATGCTTTCCTTGAAGGCCAGATCCACATGGGTAAGTCAAAAATGAAACGATCTCCCCGAACTTTTTTTAGACGACCGACAGGAGCCTGGGGCGGGCTGATCCTGACGGGTGTTCTGGTCTTAGGTATCGCGATCTTTTTAGAAATTATCTCTTTTAAGCACGATTTCAGATTCGATCTCACACCGGGCAAGTCCTACTCGCTTTCGGATCAGACCATTAATATTCTGAAACGGATAGACAAGGATATTCAATTTACCGTGTTCTATCGGCAAGGTGAGAGGAAGCAGTTTGATGAATTTTTCAGGAGGTTATCACTTCACAGTCCTCATGTCAGGTACAGACTGTTCGATCTGGATCGTAATCCCGGCCAGGCCAGATTACACGGGATCGCCACTTATGGACAGACCCTGGTTGAATGGGAAGATAAAAAGGAGATCCTCAGTAATTCCTCAGAAGGAAGTGTCGTCAACCTGCTCATAAAGGCTATCAGGCGAGGGGAAAGAGAGATTTATTTTACTGGGGGGCATGGTGAGAACAGCCCTGAGAAAGAGTATCAATCCCTGAGTGATGTCTTGAATGTGGAAGGCTGGCAAGTCAGGGTTATCGACCTGGCGGGAAAGGAAGCCGTCCCGGCAGGAGATTCCGTTCTGGTAGTTGGCGGGCCGAAGAAGGACTTCAGCGATGAGGAGCTCCAGAAAGCGGCTCAATATCTTGACGGGGGCGGAAAGATTATCATGTTGATTGAGCCTTTCGTTGACCTTCCCAAGATAAAAGCGTTTTTAGAAAAATTTCGGATTGTTTTAGGAGACGGCGTCATCGTGGATCACGAAAGCAAGCTAAGGAGTGGCGACTATCTTGCGCCTTTCATTCCCAACTTTGCCAATAGCCCTATAACGAATCTATTTAAGTCCCCGGCCATTTTCCCCACCGCCCGTCCCCTGGAGATCAGAGGGGAAGTCATGGGGAAAGGGGGAGGGGACTTTGTCTCCTACCTGGCCAAGAGTTACGCCACGAGTTGGATCAGGAAGGGAGAGGGAAATGGCAAAAATGAAAGGACCGATTTTGAAGAAGGGGTTGACCAAAAGGGACCGGTCCCGGTAGCCATAATCGCCAGCCTATCCAATGGAAAAACCAACAAGGCCGGAACGCTGGGGGCGGTGGCCTGTTTTGGGGACTCCGATTTTGTTAACAATGAATTTATCGAGATGCTGGTCAATAAGGACCTTTTTATGAATACGGTGAACTGGTTGGGGATGGATAGGGAGCTGATTTCCATTCGTCCCACTAAATTCGAATTTCCTTATTACTATCTAACAAAAAAACAAGGGCAATGGGCCTTTTGGTTCATCGTCGTGATCATACCAGTCATCCCCCTAACGATAGGCCTGGGTATATTCCTCTATAGGAAATGGCGCGGTTAGGACATGGTTTCAAGTAGAAATAGAACCAACTTTATTTTGATCTTCATCCTGGCATCCTTGGGGTTGTACCTCTATTTTTATGAGAGGGAGGGCGCCAGAGGGGTCCCGGAAACCCGGAGGATTGAGAGGATATTCGATTTCAAAGCAGAGGATATCCAGGAAATTATGCTCCGCTGGAAAGGCAAGGCGATCTTTTTCAAAAAAGAGAAGGGTCAATGGATGATCAAGGAACCAATGAAAACCCCTGCGGATAATGAAAAGATAAACTATATATTATCCTTTTTTGATTACGGGATAGTCGACGCTATAGACGCCAATCCCTCAGACTATGATCAATATGGGCTGGTTCAGCCCGAAATCGAGTGGGGCATCAAGGGGAAAGGTGAGACTGCCTTCCGGATTCTTTTGATAGGAAATAATAATCCGAATAATACCAGTTGCTATGCCAGAGTCAAAGGGGAATCGCGAGTCTTGATTATTGGGGGCGCTTATAAGTCCGGACTGCAAAAAGAGGCGCCTTATTTCCGCTTGCAACAATAATGCATTTGTTGATTCAAATGGCCAGTATTAGACCTTTATAATATACAAGGAGGGGTAATTATGGCTTACCGTAATTTAAAAGAATTTGTTGATAAGTTAGAAGAAGCTGGCGACCTCAAAAAAATCAAGGTAGAAGTGGATTGGAGAGATGAAATATCAGGAGTAGGGAAAGAGGCTGTAACCAAAAATTCGCCCGCACTTTTATTTGAAAACATTAAGGATTATAAAAAAACGCCGGGGAAGAAGGTTGCATTAAACCTGCTTGCCAGCTTTCAGAGAATGTCTTTGGCTTTTGGGCTTGATAAGGATACTGCACCCAAGAATTTGTTAAATGTATATAGGGAAAGGATTAAAAATCCTATAAAGCCCATGCTTGTCTCCAAGGGTCCATGCAAGGAAATAATAAAAAAAGGAAAAGACGTAAATATATTTGATTTTCCAATAACAAAGATAAATCCTAATGATGGCGGCAGATATTCAGTATGGCAGTGTTGTATTACCAAGGACCCGGAATCGGGATGGACTAATGTTGGAATGTATAATTCCATGCTATATGAGAAAAACGCTATAAGCGTATCCCCTGTTCGCACTCAGCATATGGCTATGCATGCAAGAAGATACCAAGCCATTAATAAACCGATGCCCTACGCAATAGCTATCGGGTGCGAGCCTTTAACCATGATGGTTGGATGCGCGCCATTTAAGCCAGGAGTTAATGAGCTTGATATGGCTGGCGCATTAAGGGGCGAGCCTGTGGAGATGGTAAAGTGTGAGACTATAGATTTAGAGGTTCCGGCAAATTCAGAGATAGTAATAGAGGGAACTGTAAACCTTGATCCGAATACCTATAGAGAAGAAGGACCATTTGGAAGATATACAGGACATTATACATCTTTATACAAAAAGAATATGGCGCCAGTGCTGAAAATAAGCTGTATATCTTACAAGAATGATCCTTTGTACTGGACAATTCCAGGAGTGCCGGGACCTAATCTATCTCCATCAGATTCGGAATATTCGTGCCAGTTACAGATGTGCGCTATTCTCTGGAATCATCTTGAGGCGTCAGGAATAGAGGGGATAACCGGAGTGTGGACAGATACTGATACATTCTGGACAAATGTCTTTGTATCTATTAATAAAACACATTACGGGCATGCAAAACAGATTGCTGCTCAGATCTGGGGCAGTCAGGAATTTTCCATGATGGGTAAATTTGTCGTTGTGGTTGATTCAGACGTGGATATCTTTAATCTTAAAAAGATTAATGCCGCCATTGCACACAGAACAAGGGGAACAAGAGATATTACCATATATCCCAATACTTTGGGTTCTCCTCTTGATCCAAGCAATGAGCCGGGGTTTGTTCACCGCGCCGATATAGGAAGCTGGGACAGGGTCCTTATTGACGCCACCTGGCCATTTGAATGGGAACCAAGAGAGGAATGGGGAGGGCTTAAATATCCGCCCAAGGCTCTTACATCTCCTGAGGTATTGGAAAAGGTAAGAAACAGGTGGAAAAGATATGGTTTATAACCCCCCACCCCTCCCTCCCACGTCGAGGGGGAGGGATTCAGGGAGGGGGACAATTTCATATAAAGGAGGAAAAAATGAAAAAGAATTTTAGTTTTGCATTGGGAAGTTTTTTTGTCTTGGTATTGGTATTATTCTGGGCAACCAATGCCCAATCTACCTTGACCTTCAAAGCAGGTGAGACGGGGGAAATGAGCTTTGGAGGGTACCTGGAGAACCTCTCGGCATTGAGGGTAGGACAGGAGGAAAACGGCAAGAATGCCGCCTTCCGAAATGTCATTACCCCGGAGTTTCTTTACACCTTCAATAAAGACGCCAAGCTCTTTGCATCGGGAAGGTTTGTAAAGGAGACGGGCTATGAAATGGAGGACGATATAAGGGCAAAACTGGGATTGGCTCCTTTAGATGACACCGCCTATGACGAGACGGATTTTAAACCCTATGAGCTATACCTTGATTTGAACCTGTCCAAGCGCTTGAATCTAAGAACGGGAAAACAGTTCATCATCTGGGGAGAAACGGATGTCTTTACCCTTTTAGATGTGATCAGCCCCTCGGATTCAAGCTGGATCCCTCCGGCAATTATGGCCCTTGAAGAGACCAGAATCCCCCAGTATGCCGCCCGATTAACCTATGGAGTGACGCCCACTACCAGTCTGGAGTTTGTCTTCGTCCCCATGATTGATGAAGTGAATAACCGGGTGAACAAGTCGGCTCCCACCGGAGGCCGATGGGCGCCCTACCCGGAAGATCGAAACAAGACGCCCAATGATCCGGCGCACGCAACCAAGCTCTACCCCGCCATGATGGGAGATTTTACCAAAGCCGGCTATAACCCGCCCGCCGGTGACAAGCAGACAGCCCCCAATGTAGTGCGTATGGTGCCGGATGGCGACCTGAATGAATCCCGTGTCGGCGTGAGGCTCACCCAAGTGGTAGGCAATGTCACCTTTACCCTTGCCGACTTCTATACTCACAACTACTCGCCGGTGGTCCAATTCGAGGGGGTGAGCAAGGTGACAAAACGTGAACTGGTAGAGGTAAATGGAGTTCCCACATATAAGGACAACAACTACTTCACACCCAATTTCAGTGTCCGGTATCTAAGACAGAACATCCTCGGGGGATCATTCAGTTGGTTCGAGGAAAAGTTCTTCAAGGGAGTAATTAAGGGTGAGTTTGCCTACTATCACGCCAAGCCTTACAATACCTATGATCCCAGCGAGAGGAGTGCGGTAGAAAGAAAGGATACCATCAGTTATGTCCTGGGAGTTGAAAAGTCAGTCTTCGTCCCCTGGCTCAATCCATGGGATCCAAACCGTACCATGTTAGTCTCTCTCCAGATGTTCCAGGATGTGATCCTGGATCACAACGATTATATCCGCTTCATAAACACCGCTACCCCCATCGACAAGTACACCACCAGATTCACCCTGCTGATGAGTACAGGCTTCCTGCATGATACCTGGGTGCCATCGCTTACCATGGCCTATGACCCTAAAGGGATGGGGGCGATCGTGCCCTCAGTCATCTGGAATCCACCTTGGTCTGAGAGTTACTTTGTGGAACTTAAGTATGCAAACTACTTTGGGGATCAGTATGAGTGGCTGGGGGCGTTCAGTGAGAAAGACTCTGTGTTCCTGAGGTTGAGGTATATGTTTTAGGCAGAGCGGGAAAGAGAGAGTATTGATCTTATCGATAGATGCTGTGCCGAAGGGAAGGAACTCGTTGCCGACTTATCGGTTGACTAACGTTATGGGCAATTATCTCTCTAAATCAGCGGATAAGAATCTACAGTTTGTTTTTAAATATATCTGATACTTGGAAAAAGGGGGTTGATTCGGGGGATGAAAAAAATAATTACTTTCGTTTTAATTGCTTCCTGTTTTTTTTCTTATCAGGCTAAAGCGGGAGAACGAGATCCTTCCTATTTTGATGATTTTTATGATGTGGCTATCGTTGATGATCGTCTTATTTGGATTGCCGGTTCTCAGGGCACTGTTTTACACTCCAGCGACGGAGGGGAAAGTTGGGCGGTTCAAAAAGGGGGCACCGACAATTCCCTCAGTGGTGTATGGGCGATGGATGCAAATCGCCTTTGGATTGTGGGCACTTATGGAACGCTGCTCCGTACCGTAGATGGAGGAAGAAAGTGGGAGAGGATCGAAGCCCCTACGAAAGATCATCTCTTTGCCATTCAGTTTAAGGATCCCCAAAGAGGGTGGATTGTAGGTGAAAAAAGCATCATTCTTAGCACTGAGGATGGAGGGGGGAGATGGGAGGACCATTCCCTCGGAAAGGATTTTCAATTTTACGGGATGAGCTTTCTTGACTTGCAAAATGGCTATGCAGCGGGAGAATTCGGCAACATTTTTCATACCAGTGATGGAGGGAAAACCTGGAAACAGCAGGTAAGTGGAATTGAACAGGCATTACTTGCGGAAAATTCTCAATGCCTGTTCGATATCTTTTTCAGGGATAAAGATCATGGATATGCCGTCGGTTTGGATGGGGGGATGTTAAATACTGATAATGGAGGAAAGAGCTGGAAATATACAAGGGAAGTAGGGGGTAAAAATCATTTATTACACATGGCCTTAGAAGGTCAAAATATGTGGATGGTGGGCCTGAGAGGAACTCTTGTTCATAAAGAACTGAACAGCAACCGGTGGAATCGGATAGATCTGGGGGTCAAGCAGCCGCTCAACGCCATTGCCATGGGCAAAAAACTGGGTATTATCGTGGGTTCTAATGGCACTGTCGTCAGAACACAAGATGGAGGTGTTCACTGGGAAATATTGCAACCGGGCGAAAGGAGAGCGAAATAAAGCCATGACAAAAAAGTTTGCAGAGTTTGTAATAAGGCGGCGCGGTTTAGTAGTGATAATCGTTTTTATTCTAACGGCATTTTTTGCCAATTGCGCTTCTAAGATAGAGCTGGCCACCGCTTTCAAAGATTTGCTCCCTAAAGATCATTTCAATACCAAACTCCATGAAGAATTTCAAAGTACCTTTGGAGGGGCGCACGTCATCTACATTATGATGGAAGTGAAAAAAGGCGACATCTTCAATTACCCTACCTTGAGCAAGATCAAGGAGATAACAGACCTTTTAGAACTTACCCGAGGAGTGCACCCCTATCAGATTCACTCCCTTTCCCGGCACAATGTAAAGGATATTAAGGCTACAAGCTGGGGTTTGGAGGCCTCGCCGGTGATGCATCCTTATGTTCCCAATACCCAGGAAGGAATCGAAAAATTAAGGGATGCCGTCTATGCGAACGAATTTATTTATGGTCACCTGGTCTCTAAAGATGGTAAAGCGAGCCTCATCAGGGCGGAGTTTTTAGAGAATAAACTGGACTATACCTATCTCTTTAATAGAGTGATGCAAGAAGTAAAAAAGTTGGAGGATGAGAATACTTCCTTCCATGTGGTGGGTGAACCCATCCTATATGGCTGGCTATACCACTATTTAACTGATATTTTCTGGGTGATGTGCGTCACTGTTTTGGCGATTGTCTTTGCCCTCTGGTTCTTTTTACGGAGGATAGAGGGGATAATTATACCCATGATTTCTGTCTGCATTACCGCAACTTGGGGGCTGGGAACCACCTATCTTCTTGGTTTTAACTTTGATCCCCTTACTTTGGTGGTTCCCTTTGTGATTGCGGCGAGGACATTGAGTCACTCGGTCCAGATGGCCGAACGTTTTGATGCGGAATATATAAGGCTTAGGGACAAAAAGGCCGCCGCTTCAACAGCTCTGGCAGCTTTATTCCCTCCGGCGTTTGTTGCCATAATAACCGACGCTGTTGGGGTGCTGATCGTTGCTACTGCCAGTATTCCCCTCTTACAAAAGCTGGGTATGACAGGCTTCGTATGGATGATGACTGATATAATCTCGGTACTGATTATGGCCCCGATCCTTTATACCTATTTTCCCATACCCAAGAAAGAGGTAAAAGAGGAGACCAAGCTGTTTAATATCCTCAAGAAAATTGGAGCTTGGTCCTGTCAAAGAAGGACACAGTGGATGATTGGCGCCGTAGCTTTCACAGTTTTGATTTTCAGTGTTTATGGCTTCCTATATACAGTGATAGGCGATGGCCGTCCCGGCACTCCTCTCCTTTGGCCTGACTCTGTTTACAACCGGGGCATGAAGGCCATAAACGATAAATTCCCCGGGACTAACCAGCTTATAATTGTCGTAAGGGGAAAGGCGGTACAGGCGATAAAAGAACCGGAAGTCTTAAAGGGGATGGTGGGTTTTCAAAGGGAAATGATAAAGGATCCAAAGGTGGGAGGATATGTCTCCACCACCCTTATGGTCCAAAAATTAAACGAAACCTTGCACTTCAGTCAACCTGTCTGGAAATTTGTACCCAACGATCGAAAAGAGACCGGAATGCTTTTGCAGGAGCTTTCGGGCAGCGGGGAACCGGGAGATTTTGAAAGTCTTATAGATTGGGGTTACCAGTACGCTAATATGACCTTCTTTGTCAAGGATCACAAAGGCGATACCATAAGGGAGGTCATGGATAGGGCCGGGAAGTTTATTGCCTCTCACCCCTTGACCCATGCAAAATTTGAGTCAGGCTGTGGTCTTATAGGGATATTGGCCGGTGCCAACGAGATAATAGCCAAAACCAATGATTTCAATCTGATTGCCATCCTTTCCTTTGTTTTTCTCTGCTGCGTTTGCGCCTATCAATCCTTAATTGCAGGCGTGATTTTTGTAATATCCCTTATTATAGCCAACTTCTTTACCATGTCAGTTATGAGCTTGGCGGGCGTGGGATTAAACATCAATACCATTCCTGTAATATCCCTCGGGATAGGATTAGGGGTGGATTATGGCCTTTACATTGTAAGCCGGATAAAGGATGAGTATGCGGAGGTTAAAGACTTGACTATCGCCGTTCCGCTCGGTGTCGCTACAGCAGGAAGAGCAGTGCTTTATACGGCAACCCTTATGACCTTTGGGCTCATCTTTTGGTATTTCTCGCCATTGAGATTTCAAGCGGAGATGGGCCTTTTATTATGTATAGTGTTGATGATGAATACGTTGGGGGCTATGTTTTTGCTCCCCACCATTATCTTCCTC
>DATESZ010000153.1:0-2338 GCA_035283845.1 Syntrophales bacterium
CTTGTTCAATATAAAAACTTCTATTATCAATATTGACGATCTCGTAAAAAGTCCGAAATCCCCTCCCCATTGACGGGGGATGGTTAGGGTGGGGGTGATAAGTGGCCGTATTCTTGAATGTTATTTTCCCCCTCCCTTTTATTCCCTCCCGCCAGGGGAGGGAAAAGCGACTTTTTACGAGTTCGTCAGTATTGGGGATGTCCCTAATTTCCTAAAATAAATCTGTCCAATTTTCTCATTGTCTTTGCGTATTGCCTTTGCCGTTCCACTCTGCTATGGTCATACCATGTCATACAAAGGAGGTCCTTATGGGAACACGTCAGCGTGCAGTTATGAGTCTCTCTCTTTCCCCGATACAGCTAAGGAATATAAAGAAATCGCCAAAACGGAAGGGAAGACGGTCAGCGGCCTGTTTCGCGAAATGTTTTTTTTCTACAAACAGGAGAAGCTGAAAAAGGAGTTTTTCGCCTTTCAGGATTATGGCGTTGAAAAGGCAAAAGAGCTGAACATCTCGGAAGAGGAAATCGAACGCCTCATCTTTGCGGGGCGATAAGGTGCAAAAGGTCGTCTTTGATACGAATGTCTACATTTCCGCTTACATTACCAGGGGCGGAAAGGCGGAATCCGAATCTGAACGTTGCTGGTTATAGAAACGGTTATTATAAGGAAAACGAAGAAAGAGAAATTGTGGAGATGATACGCGATGGCCATGCGGATATTCTCTTTGTAGGATTTTCTTCTCCCACGAAGGAGAAATTTCTAAATCGCTGGGTGCCTGCCATGGGTGTTCCTTTTTGCATGGGCGTGGGCTGCGGGTTGAAATCGCCGGCGCCTTTGACGATTATCTCACCTGGGGCGCCTTTCCCAGAGTGGCCAGGATCGAAGACCCCGAGGTAAAGAAACTGGAGCTTCGTGCCTACTTCGATTCAATCCTGCTTCGCGACGTGGCGGCACGCCACCGGTTGGACAGTGTGGAATCCCTGCTTAACCTTTCCCGGTATCTGCTGGCAAACACCGCAACCATTCTGTCGCTGAACTCGCTCAAGGGGAGCTTCGGCAGCTCGTATCATCGGCTGAACAGCTATGTGGAATACCTGGAAGGGGCCTTTCTCGTCAATCGCCTGCCGCTTTTCGACTGGTCGCTGCAGCGGCGGGCGGCCAATCCCAAAAAGATTCATGCAGTGGATACAGGACTCTCTGCCGTGGCACGCGGTTTTGCCCGGCGAGACAGCGGGAAACTGCTGGAGACCGCGGTCATCAACGAAATGCTTCGCCTGGGATGGGAGTTATACTACGGCAAGACCGGCAAAGGCCTCGAGGTGGATTGTATTGCTTTGAAGGATGGGCGAATTCATCTGCTGATACAGGTCTGCCAGGAGATGGGTGATCCTAAAACGCGCAATCGGGAGATCAGGACGCTCTGCCGGGCAGCCGTTGACATTCCCTATGCCCAGGATGCCCGGCTTCTTATCCTGTCTCAAGGGCCGGGAGAGGTCATTCGGCATGACGGGCTGGAGATTCAGGTAGTAGATGTTATTGAATGGCTATTGGGTACGGACATAAAATAGGAGGGATAGCGCCCCTATTTGTCTGGATGGTGATGAAGGATTGATTACCCTTGACAAATGGTGGAGTATTCCATAGACTGGTCTGAAACAAGTCTAATAAGAGGAGTGATATTATGGATTCCGTTGGCGCCTATGAAGCCAAAACAAATCTATCCAAGCTTCTTGCGCGTGTCATCAAGGGAGAAAAGATAACGATAACCAAGCACGGAGTGCCGCTGGCCGTTCTGCAGCCTCCGGCATCTTCAAGGAAGGCGTTGCCCCGACAGGTCATTGCCGAAATGCGGCAATTCCGCGATAAGCATACGCTTGACGGGCTTTCTATCCGTAAGATGATTGAAGAAGGAAGACGTTAAGTGAGCGAGGATTTTGTTATCGATACATCGGTTGTCATGTCCTGGTGTTTCAAGGATCAAATAAACCGATATGCCGATGTGGTTTTGGATCTCCTTGAGGAGGCCACAGCTTTTGCTCCCTCAATCTGGCCATTGGAAGTTGGAAATGTTTTGCTGGTCGCTGAGCGGAGAAAACGTCTTAGTGAATCGGACAGCATGCGATTCGTCACCTTGCTCTCTGAACTTCCTATCATTGTTGAACAGGAACCCCCGGAAAGGATGATTCATGAAATTTTGGCGTTAGCAAGGGAGCACAAACTTTCGAGCTATGATGCCTCATATTTGGATCTTGCGATGCGGAAGGGATTATCCATTGCAACCATTGATAAAAACTTGATCGCTGCGGCCAAGCGAAGTCGGGTACCTATCGTTATGGAA
>DATESZ010000154.1:0-10968 GCA_035283845.1 Syntrophales bacterium
TGCGCCCCTTATATCTTCGACCTGCCAATGTGGAAGACTCAAATTGAGGACCAGGGAACCCCTGTTCTTGATCTGGATATAGAATATGGAGGAGGTTTTAGCGGACAGGTCAGAACCAGGATTGAGGCATTCATCGAGATGCTATCTTTGGAGGTGGCAACATGAAATTAAGGAAGGTAGAAAATTTTGATCTGACAATGTTTGAACAGAACATAGGCGTCATGGAGCAAATGAAGTCCCATTGCGTTGCCAGGTCGGAAACCATGTATCTTGATATGATAATGAAGCTATCCGGGGACGTGGTGTCGGCAGTAAAGGAAGGAAGGCCTTTTATTGCAAGCGGCATGTCTTTCCCTACTGAAATCTATGCTGCCATGGGCATTGTGGGCCTCGAATACGACTTTGCCGGCGGCATGTGGAGCGCCTATTTGGGCTGCGAAGATGAGGTTTTTAGCGCCGTGACAGCCCTTGGCATCCGACCGGAAATCTGTTCGGCCCAGCGTCTACCTGTAGGGTGGTTTGCCAAAGGATGGTTTCCAAAACCTACTGCTATCGTAAACACCAGCATGGACCAGTGCGACTGTATGTCTCAGAGCGCGAATGTTATAGCCGCGCTCTATGACGTGCCTGTCTTTTGCATCAACCGGCCTTATCGCTGGTGGAGCCAGAGGGGACTCGATTCCATGGCCGGAGAAATTAAGGATGCAATTGTCTTTCTGGAAGAAAAAACCGGGCGTAAGATGGACTGGGACAAGCTTAAGGAAGCGGCGAGGCTGACCGTGAGGCAGATGGAGATTAGCATTGAGATCCACAAGCTTCTCGCCGCAGCCAGGCCCTGCCCCGTAAAGTTAGGAAGCGGTTTTCTTTTACACTGGATTCGCATGGCATTCGCAGGAACGCAGGAGGGAGTAGACTATTGCCAGGCTTTTCTGGATGAGATGAAGGAGCATGTTGCCCAGGGAACAGGTTACACCCCGAAGGAAAACTACCGCCTGATAAATCTTTTCTCATCTCCTCCGGGCCAGCATGCCGTGCTTGATTGGCTGGAACAGGAAATGGGGGCCGTCTTCGCGGCCGAGCCCATGTATTTTATGTATAATGAAAGTGAGCTTGCAAAAGTAGATCCTTCCAAGCCGCTCGATGCTCTTGCCAGATTCTACTATCTTGAGCCATACCAGGCGTTCTATGGGCCTCTTGCAGAGTATGCTGACATGATTGTCAACGACGCCATGCTAAGCGGAGCAGACGGCGCCATCAATTTGTTTAATTCCAAGTGTCGCATGGGAGGCGCTGTGACCAGAGTAATAAAGGATCAGTTAAGGGAAAAGGCGGGAATCCCGACCCTGACTGTGGATGTTGACCTCTTTGAGAAATCTGAAGCTGTAGAAAAACATCTCAAAAAACAGTTGGAGCAGTTCTTTCTTATTTTGGATACAGCGAAAAAAAAGGCGGCATAGCGCGCCCGCTCGAAAAAATGGTTTGCAACTAATTGATATTATTTGCAAATTTTTTCAGAACTTCCGGACATCTTTCCATTAAATGTTCGACCAACGGAGGGGTTGCCGCAATAGCTCTCGGCTTCGTTACATCCAACTTCACTTTTCATATCTTCCCTGGTGTACAAGTAACTGAAAGTGGGGATGCCCGTAGTTCCTCCCGTAGAGGAAAGAAATGCCAAATCCTTCAAATCAGCGCAAAGATAGGTTCCAAAAGGATGACCCATATCCCTCATTGATTGTTCCTGACTCATCCGCTCTTCCTCTTTGTTCCCCATAACAGGAAGTTTGTGAAAATCATCCCAGGTTTTAATATCCCCGGGCTTAAGGCCAAGGGCATCGAACTTCTTTCTGTAATACAAAGGCGAAGTATCATAACAATATTGAAGCTGTCTCTTCAATCTCTCCCATTGAAGACTCTTTAACTCTTCATAGGGAAACTCTCTCGGGTTCAAATATTTTTCTTCCATCATTACCCTCCTAAGATAAACTTGGTAATAAGGCCGCTATAGCTTGACCTCTACACCGGGACGGGCCGGAGGATTGCCGCCGCTTTTAGCGGCTTGGGCGGCCAATATTCTCTTCGGTCTGGCAGCTTCCTTTCTTTCGCTGCGAGTCAGGACGTAACCATCAGAGATAGCTGGGTCGCAGCACAAAACTACAAGAAAGTTCAGGGGGCAAACTTGAAAATATTTATTGACTTTTTTTAGGGTGAGTAATAGTAAACTGCCGTTAATCTTATTATCGTATTCAAATGAAGGGAGACTCAACAAAATGATTACAGCAGGCATCGATGTAGGTGCAACCAGCACTAAGGCCGTGATAATGGATGGCAACAAGATCTTGGCAAAGTATCGTCAGATGGCCGATTGCGAGGAAGACCTGGATGAAGAACAGGATGAAGAACAGGTCATCATGAGAGCATTAACCGGCGCCCTTGTCATGGCTGGAATCAGTAAAGACTCTATTGGCAGGATCGTCGCCACGGGGGCCGGAGGAAAGAAAGTGGGCTTTGCCGATGACGTGGTAACAGACATTTCCTCCGGTGCGAGAGGGGCCGTGTTTGAAGCCCCAGCTTCGAGAACGGTTCTTGATGTGGGCGCTGAGCAGGCAGGGGTAGTGAAATGCGATGCCGACGGGAATCTGCTGGACTTTGCCTCAAATGAAAGATGTGCGGCAGGATCGGGCGTCTTTATCGAATCAATGGCGCGGGCTCTTCAGGCAGACTTTGACAAGTTCATTAAATTGCATTTTGAGTCTGACAAGGACATTATATTGAATGCACAATGTACCGTTTTTGCGGAATCAGAAGTGGTGTCGTTGATTAATTCTGCGGCCACAACGACAACGGCGGATATCTCACGAGCGATTAACAATTCTATCGCCGAAAGGTGTTCATCAATGACCAGAAGGGTTGGGATAGAGCAGGACGTAACGGTTATCGGCGGAGTTGCACTGAACAAAGGCTTTATTGACAGTCTTGAGCGGTTCCTGAAATCAAAAGTCACAGTGCCTGAAGATCCGATTTTTACAAGCGCCGTTGGTGCGGCGCTAATAGCACAAGGTAAGGGGGAGTAAAAAATGGCGGAGAAAAAGGAATATTTTCGATGGGTCGAGTCAACATATGTAAACCCTGATATGGACTGGAGAAAGGCAGAGATTGTTTCTGCCGGTATTGATGTCGGGTCGGTAAGTTCGCAGATGGTCGTTATGTGTGATGGCGACCTCTATGCTTACAGCAATACCAGAAGCGGTTCGAGCAGCCCGAACAGCGCAAAAAATGCCATGGAATTGTGTTTGAAAGATACCTCTAATCTCACTTTGGAAAATATCCACTATCTGGTAGGAACAGGCTACGGCCGGGTAAACATCCCCTTTGCTCAAAAGGCCATAACCGAGATCTCCTGCCACGGGATTGGCGCGAATTTTATGTATGGCCCCACGGTCAAAACCGTTCTTGACATGGGCGGGCAGGACTGTAAGACCCTGCGTCTGGATGAGAAAGGAAAATGCCTGAACTTTCTGATGAACGACAAATGCGCTGCGGGAACCGGCCGCGGCATGGAGGTCCTGGCAGAGATGTTGAAGATCCCGGTAACCGAGATCGGCGACAGGTCATTCGACATAGACGAAGAACCTGAACCTGTCAGCAGTATCTGCGTAGTATTTGCTAAAACCGAGGCGACCGGTCTTTTGAAATGCGGCTGGTCAAAGAACAAGGTGTTGGCCGCATACTGCGCGGCAATGGCCGGAAGGGTTGCGGAGCTTCTTAGCAGGGTCGAGGTAGAGGAAGACTTCGCCATCACTGGCGGAATTGCCAAAAACAAGGGTATCGTGAAAAGGATAGAAAAACTCATTGGGGTTGAGGCCTTGGCGCCTAAAATGGATACCCAGATAGCCGGCGCACTGGGCGCTGCGATTTACGCCAACGCCCTATACAAAAGGCAGAAGAAATAAGGACCGACATTCAGGAGAGTTTAGCGGATTAGTTTTAATGACGGGAAGCGAGGCTGAAATGCACGGGCGATATTCTCCCTAATCGTATTTGTTAACTCTTCTTATATCGCTTCTCAATCAATGTCCCCTTAGCCGAAACTCCGCCCGCCCTTTCAAAGGTGCCTGCCGCTACAAGTTTGACATCCGGCCTCACCTCTAACTTGTTTTTTATCTCCTGGATTATTTCCTCCTTAAGTGCTTGTAACTCACTTTCGTCTAAACCGGCATGTTCGATTTCAATCTTCAGGGGAGGCTTAACATCAGGACCCGGCTCATCCAGAATAATCCTCATTTCCCCTGTCACACGAGGCAAGAATGTATTGACAACTCCCTTTAGGGCCGTGGGATAAACATTTATGCCTTTGACAATCAACATTTCATCCGCTCTGCCCACAATTCTAATTCTGAGCCCGCTAAAGCCGCATCCCGGGCATTCTTTGGTGAAAACTTGGAGCAAATCGCCCCAGGCGTATCTAAAGAACGGTTTGGCCTCCTGTTCCAGAGCAGTGAAAATACCATGTCCGATGACGCCATCGGCAATTTCAATCGCCTTATCTGTCTCGGGGTCAATAAGATCTCCCGGCCAGATGAAATAGTCAGCGCAGTTAATGTGCATGCCGTAATATTCTTCTGAATCACACGAAACCATGTGAGCCCCCTGCCCTCCGCCGGCAGAGTCAAATATCTTGGCGCCATAGGCCCCTTCAAGCTTTTTCCTGATTGAAGGAATCCCGGCGCCCGGTGCGCCGGCACACAATAGTATTTTAATCCCCAGTTCGCCTATCCCCTTTTTCAATACATCCGGACATCGCTCTATCAGATGCTCCATCAAGGGCGCAGTCCCTACAATGGCCGCAGGCCTGAATAAATTCAACATCCGCAAAATCCGTTCAGTGCCGGCTTCTGCTCCAACAGGAACTGGGCAAGCGCCAAAAGAGGTCAAGGCATGATTAACCGGCCAGCCGCCGGCATGCATGCTCTGAGCAAATATATTGGCCACAAAATTACCCGGTCTTATCCCGGCGATCCAAAAAACGCGAGCCCAGACCTCATCATTAATACGAAGGTCTTTCTCCGTAAATATATAAGAAAAGGTAGGATCGCCTGTGGTCCCTCCCGTCGCTGTTATGCCTACGACTTTTTCAACGGGTGCACAAAGGAATGTCCCAAAAGGATGGCCATCTCCTCTGGCCAGAGATTCTTCCTGGCTCTTTATCTCCATCTCTTTGTTGCCCATAATCGGCAGATGATAAAAATCATCCCACGTTCTAACGTCACCGGGCTTCACGCCGGTATCATCAAATTTCTTCTTATAATAGAGAGGAGAGCTGTTGTAGATGTAATGAATTTGCTTCTTTAACTTTTCAAGTTGGATATCCCTCATTTCCTCAAAGGATTTTGTCTCCATTCCCTCGTTCCAATATCTTCTATCTGACATTTTTTAATACCTCCATCAAGCCTAATCTCTACAAGGTAACGGTACAACTTTGTCTGCTTCTTGATAGTGAGCCTTCTATTTACAAAGACTTGACCATCATTCATGTAATAAAATATCAGATTATTGATATTGACACCAGTATTATTTAATGTAGAAACGCCTCTCATCTCCGGAGGTTTTCTAAGGCCGTAATCGTGTCTGCTACCAGTGAATTGATTTTTCCCAGCGAGAGATGTTTGGTGAAGAAGTTCGGATGAGTGGTAAGAAAATCCTCCCACTTGTCAAAGAGAGGTATCATGCCTAATTCGCGTGAATGCTCGTATAGATAGGTTCCGGGGTAAGGGACTGTAAACGAAATGGACACGTCGGCTCCCTCTTTGGCAAACTCTATCATTAAGTCTCTTGTTTCCAGGACGGTCTCTTCTGTATCTTGTGGGTGAGGGATTGTAAAACTGCAGAAGGGTTTTATACCGGATTCCAGAGCCCATTTTACAGTGTCTTTGCTTTGTGACACAGAGATCTTTTTTCTTATTGAGTCAAGTATCTTTTGCGAACCTGACTCTATACCCAATGTTATGGCTGTACAGCCGGTTTCGCTCATTCTCTTTAACATTTCCCTGGTTACCATATTGACGCGAGTTGTACACTGCCAGCGAACCTTATAATCCAGTTCCTGTAATAGATCCAGTATTCTCAACGTGTGGTCAGGAAAGGCAGTAAAAGTGTCATCTACGAAGGAGAAAAACTTGATTCCGTACTCCTTCTGGAGCTGAGCAATCTCAGCTACGATATTATCCGGGCTTCTCATTCTGTACTTATAACCTGATACGGGCCCAGCGGCACAAAAAATACATCTGTAGGGACATCCCCTGCCTGTGGATATGGTTCCAGGATCCCTATACAGGGCAAGCGGAAACAAACTTCGGTCTGGCAAAGGTAGAGTATCCAAATCATTGATGAAGGGCCTGTCCGGTGTCGTTATAATATCACTATGTTCCCTGTATGTTATCCCCCTAATGTCATTTAGGGAACCAAAGCCATCAAGGAAGTGCCGGGTCAGTTCTAACATCGTATTTTCCCCTTCCCCCCTGACAACAATGTCCACTTCTGAATGCCTCAGTACCTCATTGGGGACAAATGTTACATGAGGCCCACCCATTACAGTGATTATTTTGGAATCGATCCCTTTGGCCGTGTTGGCAATCTTTAATCCATTTGCAAAGGTCTCGGTGTATACTGATATTCCTATTATCCGGGGACATTCTTTCTCGATCATCCTCTCCAGATCCCCGAAATTCAGGAAGGGAATGTTCATGTCAATAGCTGCTACGCTAATGCCCTCCTTTTTCATCGCTGCACATAGATATGCCAGGCCTAAAGGGGGAGCCATTCGCTTTTGCCGATATAATAGCAAGGGATCTGCGACCGAGGAGTTCACTAACAGGACATCAGCCATTTCATCACTGTAAGCAATAATACGCTTATGTTATTGAAATCTGGTAACGCGGGGTATTTGGGTCACGTGACTTCACTTCCAGGTTCCACAAGAAATCATCAAAATCGCCAGGACTGAAGTTTAGAACTTCTTGGGCTTTCTGAGTATCGTACCAGTCCGTCCACCCATAGTCTGAGGAATACTCCCCTCTATATCTTGAATGAATGGCTTGGTAAATTTTCTGAACATACTCTTCTCCGGTTATTTGCCAGCTCTCTCCTCCGGCAATGTTAAAAACGTGATGGCCCTCTTTGATTCGCACAGCATTCGCAATTGCCCTTGCAACGTCCTCGATATTTACGAATTCAACACGCTGTTCCGCTTTAAAGGGCAAAACATCCGGCAATTCGACAGGCTGAGGTATCGCTACGCCCGCAATCCTCAGGATAACATAAGGAATACCTGATTCCTTAACCACATTCTCAGCAAGAATTTTACTCTCCGAGTATATATCCGAACCAACTAAAGTGTGATCCTCAGAAATTGGCGGTTTCTCCTTAAATGTTTTTCCATACACCGATACTGATGACGAAAGGATTAACGGAATGTTAGAGCCTGATTCTTTCAGCACCCGCACTATATTTCGGGTTCCCTCCACATTGATACGTATCGTCAGATCCCGGCTCTCTTCGCTTTTCGGGGGGAGCAAACTGGCTAAATGAATGATGCTGTCAGCTTCTTTAAAAGCCTGCTTTACTTCCCCATAGTCAGCGATATCACCCTTAAGAATACTAACTTGTGCATCACTGTACTTTGAAAACTGCTCGAAATTCGCCTGTGGAATATCAAACACTTTAACGGAGAACCCTTGACCTATAAAGGTATCTACAACTATTGCGCCCAACCTCCCTGCACCTCCGGTAACTAAAATTGCCACTCCCTCAATACCTCCTTAATTAATCTTGTTCCGAATAAGGACCGGTCTTCATTATACGGGATCTATAAAATAATTGCTATCCACCCCCGATCGGGGGAAAGAAAATAACCTCGTCCCCATCACAGAGATTAGTCATAAGCCCTCCCAGAAGCTGGCAATCCTTACCATTGATTATCACCCTCACATAGGAGCTGAGAAGTTGGTCCTTAAGCTCCCTGCCGAATTTTCCTCCCAGGACCTCGATGAGATTTGAAACATTCGCAGTAGACTTATCAAGCTCTACCGTAGTGCTGCTAACACCGGCAGGCCTCATTAAAGATGAAAAAAATTGGACCTTCAGTATTACTCGCATTACTAACCACCGAACACAGGGTGACAGGAAATCTCCCTAGGCCCTCATTTTACTGTGAACCCTAAACCCAACTCTTCCAGCTTCTTCTTAGTTGGAATGCCGACGCCGGGATCCCAGCCGCGGGCCTCATAGTAATCCTTCAACATCGTATCCAGTTCGAAGACCAAGCCGGCAGAAGCACCGGCAGGCAACGGCTCCTTAACTATTCTCTCGGGCAGGGTGTCGTATTCTCCTGCGATACCGTCCCTCGCATTGAACATCCTCTCTAAGTTGAATATTCTCTCGCCAGTCTTCCACAGGTTGGCTATGTCAAAATGCTCTTTTACTCCGGTAACCGAGTTCAATAGCTTGTTTAAGGTACCTACTGTCATAGTGAAGAAACATAATTGGAAGACGCAGGATATGGCTGTTTCTGCCACTGCGGTGGAGTCCTGATTCAACATTGTTAGCCTTCCTTTACCCTCAGTAGCCGCACGGTCAACAGATCGGGGTAGAGGCACATTAAATAACTCTTGAGGGGAATAGCCGATACAGTGGCTGGCTCCGATATTCGAAGTGACCATGCTCAGTCCATGAGCCTTAGCACCCCTCGGGTCGTATCCCGGCAACTCTAAACCCTTCACCTGCATGGCATATTTTTCGCTTCCCTTCCCAATAATCTGAGCGGCACGCCTTGTGCCCTCTGCCAGGATATCACCTATGCCCTCTCTATTGGCAATCATCATGATAAGCTTGCGTGCCGGTTCGGTGTCACCATATTTTAACGTTAGCCCCCCCGTGTCCTTTGTCGTGATTATCCCTTTTTCAAAAAGCTCGTATGCAAATCCTATTGAGCTCCCGACAGAAATGGTATCTATTCCCAGGTCATCGCACATCTTATCGGCTTTTATGGTAAAGCTGACGTCATCGCATAGCATCGGTCCCGTGAAAGCCCATATCGTTTCGTATTCCGGTCCTTCCGTTTCTACGTCAGGATACTTGCTGCCCTTGGGGGAGCGCACTATGCTTCCGCAGTGGATCATGCACCTGTGGCAAGCGGTCTTCTTCAATCTCAGTTTGGTGTATTCGTCACCGGCGATTTTCATGAAATTGGGCAGAAAGCCCTCCCTGAAGTTCTTTGTGGGAAATAAACCGGGGACATTCATAAACTCGGCGGTCTGAGTCCCCGTTACTGAGAACCCTGCCACAGGCTCTGAGCGCTTAATTAGCGCAGTATGTAATCCTACTGCCGCTTCAAACCTTTCCGGCATTGCTACCGGCACCTTGTTATTTCCACTCACTGCGATACCCTTAAGGTTTTTGGACGCCCAGACCGTGCCCATTCCACCCCTGGCTGCTGCCCGCCTGTCGCTTATAATAGCGGCGTATTTCACAAGCTTATCCGCCGCCGGGCCGGTGCATGCCGTCTCCGCCTTCGAATCGCCTATTTCCTGTTTCATCATTTCCTGAACTGTATCTGTGTTCAGACCCATCATCTTTTTCGCGTCCCTGATTTCATATTTACCATCGTGAAGCCATAAATACACCGGTTTCTCAGCCTTACCCTCAATGATTATAAGGTCTAGACCAGCAGATTTAAGCCCCGCCGCAAATTCCCCACCACCTACCGACCTGAAGAAAGTATTGGTGAGCGGCGATTTCGCTGAGACTATCCATCGGCCGAATGCGTGACTGCGTGTACCGCATAGAGGTCCAGTGGCGATGATGCTCTTGTTTTCAGGGTCTAATGGGTCTAATCCTGGCTTCAGCTCGTCAAACAGAATCTTTACGGCGAACCCCCTGCCTCCGATGTAATTCTTAATCAGGTCTTCGCTCGGTTCCTCCTCTGTAAATTTTCCATCCGTCAGGTTTACCCGCAAAAACCTATTCATGTATCCACCTGCCATTCTGCCCATTATTTTATCCTCCTTTATACTATTTTTTGTTGCTTAGGCTAACAAGTTAAGTTTTCCTAACTCGTCAGCAACATCTTCAAGCCCCAGTTGCTCCAGTTTCAATCTCGTAGGCAATCCGCTTCCTGTATCCCAACCTCTTAGGCGGTAGTACATATCTTTTGCTTTTTCAAAATTCTCTCTGCTTACCGGAGGCGCTCCACCTATAGGATTGCGGTTGGCAAAGTAATGTTCAGGCAATATATCGTGCGCATTACGTATATCTCTTACGCCCATCTCCCTGACCATGATAGCCCTTGCCAGGTTATTAATGCATTCCCCCATCTTTAATAGTTCCTGCTCGCTTGTGGTGACTCCGGTAGCTGTTGAAAACAGCCGATTTTCAATAGAGGTATCCCCAATATACGCCGGTTTTCTGTCGGCGTAGGGACTAACATATAGCGGAAAAATCCAGTCACAGAGCGTTAGCGAGTCCTTGATTTCGGCTCGGTGTTCCGCATATATAGATGCCCTGACCTCTGCCTCATTGTATTGTACATTGCCTATAGAGCTGACAGCATCCGGGGACCCGTACACAATCGCAGCTATTTTCTTTGATTCTTCAACAAGGAGGTTGCTCCAGTATACGAGACCAATGTTGCCATGCGCGTGGTCATGAGGGTCTCTGCTGTGCATAGCCCAGAGCAAACCGTCTACGAGCCAGTTACGGGCATCATAGTGGCCACAAAAGCCATGGCCTCCATAGGAACTCCAAGCGACCGAAAATTCCGCCGGTCCAGGCAAATATTGGGCGTATTCCTCTTTCAGCAAGTCATCGTAAACTTTAAGACGCTCAGAAGCTCTTGCCACCCCTTCTGCCAGCACGTCGCCGATACCTTCGCGGAAGGCAATCTTGTGAAGCAGTGTAGATATGAATTCTTTT